>NZ_KI912437.1:0-115427 GCF_000518445.1 Shewanella sp. 38A_GOM-205m
CGCCGTGCAACTTCGGCAATCGGTTCGTTGCGGAAAAACGCCATTCCAACAATAAGCCAAAGAACCATATCACTCGGTAAGCGACGTCGACGAATCGTCGCTTTATCGGAAAGTGTTGCCGCTTTAGCAATCCACTCGTCAGGAATATGCTCGGAGAAGGTGGTTAGCTGAGCGACATCAACAGGACTCTCTTCAAGAAAGTCGGCAAAGCAGTTTTGAATAGACATAAAAAATCGGAAACCTATAAACAGGTTTCCGATTGTCTCTCATCAGAAGGATCGGTCAACCGATCCTTATCTGATCTACGTTGCGCTTTAACAGCGGGCTTTCAGTCTTTGGCAGGCTTAGTTACCGGCTATCTTCATCTCATCGAGCAATATTGCCCCGGTACGGATGCTGGAGCGCAGATCCCTGTCGCTGGAAACCGCCTGCATGGAACGGTACATCTGCTTCAGGTTGCCGGCTATGGTGATCTCCTCGACGGGGAACTGGATTTCGCCATTCTCGACATAGAAACCGGCGGCGCCACGGGAATAGTCGCCGGTGACCATATTCACGCCTTGGCCCATCACCTCAGTGACTATGATCCCGCGGCTCATGGAACGCACCAACTCATCAAAACTGTGGCCGGTATCGGCCAGCGTCCAGTTATAGATGCCGCCGGCATGGCCGGTATTGACCAGTCCCAGCTTGCGCGCCGAGTAACTGGTCAACAGATAACTCTCCAATATGCCGTCACGGACTATGTCCCGCTCTCGGGTCGCTACCCCTTCGCTGTCATAGTTGGCACTGGCCAGGGCCCCCTTGAGATGCGGCTGCTCGGCAATGCTGAACCATTCGGGGAAAATCCGGGTGTGGATAGCATCCTGCAGAAAGCTGGACTTGCGATACAGGCTTGAGCCACTGATGGCGCTGACCAGATGCCCCACCAGACCTGTGGCCACTTCAGGCGCAAACAGCACGGGCATTTTGCCGGTTGCCAGTTTGCGGGCACCGAGACGGGCAACCGTCTTATCGGCGGCCTTAATCCCCACCTGCTCTGGGCTCAACAAGGCGTCGAAGCGGCGGTTGATACCATAGTCATAGTCACGCTGCATATCGCCGTTTTCTTCGGCGCCAATCACCACACAGCTGAGGCTGTAGCGCGAGCTGCAGTAGCCCTGCAGGAAACCATGGCTGTTGCCATAGACCTTGACGCTGTTGTGGGCGTTGGCACTGGCACCATCCGAATTCTTGATCCTCGGGTCTCTGTCCAGCGCTGCAGCTTCGGCGCGAATGGCCAACTCGGCCAACTCTTCCGGGCTGGTGTGACGGGGATGATAGAGATCCAGATCGGGAAAATCTTTCGCCATCAACTCAGGATCGGCCAAACCGCTGGCAGGGTCTTCACCGGTATAGCGGGCGATACCATCGGCGGCCTTAACCGCCTGGCGAATCGCCTCCGGCGACAGATCCGAAGTGGAAGAGCTGCCCTTGTGTCCATCGCGATACAGGGTGATCCCCAGCGCGCCATCCTTGTTGAATTCGACCGTTTCCACCTCCTTGAGGCGAGTGGAAACACTCAGACCCTGTTGCTTGCTGATGGCCACCTCGGCAGCACTGGTGCCCAGGCTATTGGCATACTCCAGCGCCATTGCCACCGCGTCTTTCAACGCACTCAGTTCACTATCAATAAAATTTGCAGACACAGGTTTACTCTTGAATTGGCTAAACTGCCCCTAGCATAACAAAAGCCGGCTTTATTCACATAACCACGACAGATCAATTTTGCTGCCGTAGAAGACGAAGCGCCAAGGGGGATGCTACAATCAGCGCCAGTATCAGAGGAAAGACTTTATGAAAATAGTTGGCGATTCAGAGCATTTTAAACAGCCTTATGATGAGGACGAGGACTATATCAGCAAGACCTCGCTCAAACGCGACAGTGAAGAGGCTCAGGATCTGGGCAAGCAGCTGGCAGCACTGAGCAAGAGTCAGTTGGCCAAAATTGAGCTGGGTGAGTCCCTGTTTGATGCCATCATGCAAACCAAAAACATCAAGCCCAATACCGAGGCCTTCCGTCGTCAGTTGCAGTTTATCGGCAAGCTGATGCGCAACGAAGATCTCGAGGCGATTCAGACCTCGCTTGAGCGGGTACTGAACAAGAACAACGAAGCGGCCGCCAAGGCTCAGGTATTTGAGAAGTTGCGTGACCGTTTGCTCAGTGGTGGCGATGCCGAAGTGCAATCCCTGCTGGAGGAGCACCCGCAACTGGACAGACAAAAACTCAGGCAACTGGTGCGTCAGGCCAATAAAGAGCTGACCAAGGGGCCTCAGTCCAAGTCCTCTGCCGAGCTGTTCAAGTATTTGCGCAGCGAATTGGAAGACTAATTCAGTCTGCCATACCATAAAAAACGCCGGCCTTGATGCTGGCGTTTTTTGTTGCCAAGACGTTATAATCCGGCGCGGATAACACGGAAAAGTAATACCCCACAGATATCGCATCCAATAAAGGACGGATTAATGCGTAAATTGACTCTTGCCTCACTGGCTTGTACCGGCGCACTGCTGGCAGGCTGTAGCTCAACCCCACAACCCATCATAGCCCAGGAAAAAACCGTCGAAGTGAAAGGCCAAACGCTGAAGCTCGGTGGACGCTATTTTTCCGATAAAAAGAAACTGGAACTGACAGTTAACGGTGACCCCATAATGCGCGGCACCTTCCCTCCTTATACTCCAACCCAAAACCTGGGTGGCCGTTATAAAGAGATGGAGATCGACGGCAAGTGCTACTTCGGCTCCGTGCTCGGTAGTCAGGGCGGTGCCTTTGGCATTATTGCCAGCGCGGTGCAATCCTCAAAATCCAGCAACGGCGACAAGTGCGAAATCCTGGTTGACGGTAAAGCCGTCGAAAACCTCTATTTCTAACGCTCAACCCAGCTAGATGTGTCCGTGTTATCCCGCACCACATCTGTGAAATTGGCTGAAGCTGCGCCTAAGTCAAAAAGTCCCATGCCCCTGTTTCACCGGCTAATTTCATCATATTTCATGTAAAAACTTGTGAAATCTCAAGGCTGATCTGCTTTGGATCACAGATAGCGACAAGCCATTCCCTATAATCCCTCCGCCCTTTCCCAAGGGGTATAGCTTTTACATAAGCAATTAGAAAATAAGAATATTATCACGTAAAAAGGAACGCATTGCCATGACAGCAACCAGCTATCAGCCGGGAGAGATCCGCGGACTGATCCAGATAGATGCGCTCAAATGCAAAGGGTGTGACGCCTGCAAACAGTTCTGTCCCACCCATGCTATTGAGGGCGCATCCGGTGCCCCCCATAAGATTGATGAAGAGCGTTGCCTGAGCTGCGGCCAGTGTCTGATCAACTGCCCGTTCGGCGCCATTCATGAAACCCAGAGTGCCTTGGATACTGTGCTGACCAAGCTCAAGGATCCCGATACTCAGGTGGTCGGTATTCTGGCTCCGGCGGTACGGGTTGCCATAGGTGAAGCTTTCAACCTGCCCAAGGGGCAACTGCTGACCAACAAACTCTACGGCGCCATGCACCAGGCCGGATTCAGGATCTTCGACTGCAACTTCGCCGCCGACCTGACCATTATGGAAGAAGGCTCTGAGTTCATTCACAGGCTGCATGCCAATGTGCGCCAGGAGCCAGGCGCCGGCAAGCTGCCGCAATTCACCTCCTGCTGCCCGGGCTGGGTTCGCTTCCTGGAAAACGAATACCCCAGCCTGCTGCCACATCTTTCCACCGCCAAGTCGCCACAGCAGATGGCCGGGACTGTGGCCAAGACCTACGGCGCCAAGGTGTATGAGATGGCTCCGGAAAAGATCTTCACAGTGGCAGTTATGCCCTGCACCTCGAAAAAACTCGAGGCCTCGCGCCCTGAATTCAACTCTGCCTGGCGCTTCCATCAGCAACACGGCAGCGATTCCGCCCCTTACGCCGATGTGGATGCAGTGCTGACCACCCGCGAGATGGCCGAGCTGCTCAAGCGCCTCGATATCCATCTGCCGGATGTGGCCGAATACCAAGGCGACAGCCTGTTTGCCCAATATACAGGGGCCGGCACCATTTTCGGTAACACTGGCGGCGTGATGGAAGCCGCGGTGCGTACTGCGCACAAGGTGCTCACAGGTGAAGAACTGGCCAAGCTGGAACTGGCACCTGTGCGCGGTCTGGAAGGCGTCAAGGAAGCCGAACTCACCATTCATGACCAACAACTCAAACGAGATGTGCAGCTGAAAGTCGCCGTGGTGCACGACATGGGTCGCAATATCCGCCCCTTGCTGGAACAGGTGATGGCCGGCACGTCCCCCTACCACTTTATCGAAGTGATGAACTGCGCCGGTGGTTGCGTCAACGGTGGCGGTCAACCTATCAACGGCTCAGGCACATCCTGGGTTGCCCAACTGTAAGGAATTGCTCATGACAGACAAGTATCAATTTACCGAAGATGGTTTTCTGTTGTCACGGCGCCGTTTCATGGCCGTGGGCGCTGCGATTCTGGCGCTACTGGCCCTGCCTGTGGGCTGGCTCGGCAACCGTATCGCCAAGCGCAACGAATACATCAAGGCCAGGGCCGATGCCCTCTATATGGATGATGCCATTGCCAAGTACCGTGTCAGCCATGCCAACCCGGCCATTGCCCGCTATTACAGCGAATTTGGCGGTGAGCCGCTGGGGCATCTGTCGCACGAGTTGCTGCACACCCATTTTGTCGATCGCACTCAACTGAAATCCTAAGGAGTCGGCTATGCATCAGGACAATCGTCCCATTCTCAAGCACCCGCTGAATGTTCGGGTGTTCCACTACATCTTGCTGCTGAGCTTCCTGCAACTGGCGGCAACCGGGCTGTTGTTGTTCTTCAAACCCTTGAGCGACAGTGCCATGGGGCTGACCTATGACATTCATATTGTTGCCGGTGTCATCATGGCGCTGGATGCGGTGGCCTTCACCCTGATGGCATTCGACCGTGTCGTACTGTTCACCAACAGAGTATTCACCTTCGGTGGCAACGATGTGGGTTGGTTCAAGGTACTTGGCGGCTATCCACAGAAGTTTCTGTTGGGCAAGAAGGTCGCCGTGCCTCCTATGCGCAAGTACAACTCTGGACAGAAGCTGTTCGGGGTTTGTGTCCTGCTCGGTGGTACTGCACTGATCATTACAGGCTTGGCGCTGTGGCTGGTTCCCTATGCAATCCCACGCGATACCGCCTGGTTGCTGGGGATGATCCACCTGGGTTGTGGCCTGCTGCTGACGGCGTTTTTGCCTGTGCATCTGTTCCTGGCGGTTTATCGCTTCGACGATTTCAAGGCGATGATGCTGCACGGCAAGGTGCCCTACCATGACGCAGCCGAGTACACGCCACTATGGGTGCAGGAGGAGGTCGTTCCGGTTGCCGCCAAACGCGCCGAGTAACGCCATAAGTTCCATTTTCCAAGGAGCGCAGTTTGACTGCGCTCCTTATCTACAGGAGAGCCACTACAGATGTCAGGCCCTTTGATATCAGACCCGCTTGTATCGGGCCATACAGAAACGATTCAAGTCAAAGACTATAACCCCGCCGTAAATTTTATCGATGATGACGCCATCTGGGGCTTGCTCAATAACAACCGGCAACCCAGCCAGGATACCGTGCGCCAGGTGCTGGAAAAAGCCCGCCGCTTGCAGGGGCTGACGCTGGAGGAAGTGGCGGTTTTACTGCAAAACCAGGATGCCTCCCTGGACGAAGAGCTATTTGCCGTTGCCCGTGGCATCAAGGACGCCATCTATGGCAATCGCATAGTACTGTTCGCCCCCCTGTATGTTTCCAACTACTGCGCCAACGCCTGCAGCTATTGCGGCTTCAGCGCCGACAACCATGACTTGCCACGCAAGACCCTGAGCGAGCAGGAGCTGATCGCCGAGGTGGAAACCCTGGAAGAGATGGGCCACAAACGGATCCTGGCGGTCTACGGTGAGCACCCGCGTAATAACGCCCGCGCCATAGTCGACTCCATCAAGACCATGTACAGCGTGCGCAAAGGCAAAGGCGGTGAGATCCGCCGCATCAATGTCAACTGCGCCCCCATGGACACAGAAGATTTCAAGCTGCTAAAGACGGCCGCCATAGGCACCTATCAGTGTTTTCAGGAAAGCTACCACAGAACGACCTACGAACAGGTGCACCTCAAGGGCCGCAAGAAGGACTTCCTCTATCGTCTCTACGCCATGCACAGAGCCATGGAAGCCGGTATCGACGATGTGGGCATTGGCGTGCTGTTCGGTCTCTATGACCACAGGTTCGAACTGCTGGCCATGCTCGCCCATGTACAGCAACTGGAACAGGATTGCGGCATAGGCCCGCATACCATATCCTTCCCGCGGATTGAGCCCGCCGATGGCTCCAGTTTGTCGGAGCGGCCACCCTATGTCGTCGATGACGCCACCTTTAAGCACCTGGTGGCCATTACCCGCCTGGCAGTGCCCTACACTGGGCTGATTATGAGCACCCGTGAAAGTGCCGAACTCAGACGTGAACTCCTAAGCCTGGGGGTATCACAGATCAGCGCCGGCTCACGTACCACCCCAGGTGGCTACAACCAGGAAGACGATGCGGCTCAATTCAGCCTGGGCGATCACCGCAGCATAGATGAAGTGGTATTGGATCTGGTCAAGCATAGCCATTCCATCCCCTCATTCTGCACCGGTTGTTACCGCAAAGGCCGCACCGGCGATCACTTTATCGGCCTGGCCAAGCAGCAGTTTATCGGCAAGTTCTGCCAACCCAACGCCCTGATCACCTTCAAGGAATATCTCAACGACTACGCCAGCGAGCAGACCCGCAAAGCCGGTGAGGCACTAATAGCCGCCGAGCTGGATAAACTCAGCCCCGCCAGAAGACGTAATATCGAGGCTTGCCTCACGCGCACAGATGCGGGCGAGAGGGACATCTATCTGTGAAAGGCAAAACTCTGGTACTGGCACCCGGATGCCGTCTCTATGCCGGGCTGCCAAAACAACAGCTGAAATCGGCATTGAGCCGTGCCCGGCGAGTGGCCCTGCATGCCGGCCACTATGCCAATTTCAGCGAAGGGGCGATAGATCAGTTGCTGCGGCAAAGACTGCAAAGCAGCCAGCTGTCGCAGCTGTTGATAGTGACACAAAAGCTGGAAAGCGAAGCCGGGCTGGCGTTCGGCAAAATGTTGCGCCCGGAATCCACCGAGGCGGAAATCCTCGAGGAATACCGGGTGTCTCAGCATTGGAGCAATCAACTTGCCGCCTCCTGGCCCGAGCAGGTGACGGCGGTCAGCAGTAAGCTAGCCACCAGCGCGCCTTTGCTGCTGCTCGATGATCAACTGTTTGTCGGCCACTATGCCCATAGTCCACATCTGGCGCCTTTGGGATTGTGGCTCAAGTTGGACAGCCGCGAGCTGGGGCTGCCACCGGCGGGCCTATGGCAAAGAATGCAAGGCCGCACCAAGGTCGCTGCCACGCCCTGGCAACAGGCACTGTATCGCTACGCCGATGAGTTAGCGCAGGTGCTGAAACAGGCGGGATCCCAAGCATGAAACCGGCCGAAAATCTGGGTTCAGCAGAAATCAGAGCCTTACTCTGCGGCGAAGCCGATGACTGGCTGTTTACCCGTGCCGATGCGGTCAAGCGTCAATACTTCGGTCAGGAGATCTGGCTCAGAGGCATAGTGGAGTTTTCCAGCTATTGCCGCTGTGACTGTCACTACTGTGGCCTGAGAGCCGCCAATCGCGACATTGAGCGTTACCGGCTCAGCCACCAGGAAATCATCGACTCGGCCCTCAAAGTAGATAAAGCCGGTATCGGCACCCTGGTGCTGCAATCCGGTGAAGACAGCCGCTTTCGCCAGGATGGCATAAGCCGCATCCTCTGCACCATCAAACAGCAAACCCAGTTGGCCATCACGCTATCTTTGGGTGAACGCAGCCACAGTGAGCTGGCGCTCTGGCGCGAAGCCGGCGCCGACCGCTATCTGTTGAAACTGGAAACCCTGGATGCCGAGCTCTATAGCCGCCTGCGTCCGGGAAGAGTGCTGGAAAAACGCCTTAAGCTACTGGAAACCCTCAAGAGCCTGGGTTATGAGACCGGCAGTGGCATTATCTGTGGCCTGCCGGGCAGCAAGAGCGATGCCCTGGCTGACGCCCTGTTGGCGCTCTCAGCCATGGAGCTGGAGATGTTGGCGGTCGGTCCCTTTGTCTGTCATCCACAAACCCCGCTGGCAAACACGGCCAACGGCAAGGTGCTTGAGTGCCAGCGAGCCTGCGCCATACTCAGGCTACTCAATCCCGGTGCCAACATTCCGGCCACCAGCGCCCTGGATGCCTTGCAAAAAGGCGCCAGGCTCGAATCCCTGAGCCGCGGCTGCAATGTACTTATGCCCTCGTTCACGCCACAGAAAGACAGCAGCAAATACCTTATTTACCCCGGCAAGAATGCCTCCGGCTGCCCGCTGGAGCAGCGTCTCGCCGATATCAGACTCAGCCTTAAAGCCCGCGGCTTGTATTGCTCTGCGGACAGAGGCAACGCCAGGAGACAAATTAATGTGTAATTCGGCCCCCAATGCAGCCCCCCGCGGGGTCAGACTGCACATAGTATTGTGTGGTCGTCGCAACGCCGGGAAGTCCTCCCTGCTCAATTACTTATCCAACCAACAGAGTGCCATAGTCTCTGAGACCAAGGGCACCACGACAGATGCGGTGCGCAAGCCCTTTGAACTGCATCCGGTCGGCCCGGCTACCCTGATAGATACCGCCGGACTGGACGATACCGGCGCCCTGGGGCTTCAGCGAATAGCCGCCAGTCGCCGGGCGTTGCAACAAGCCGATATCGCCGTCTATGTGCTGGATGAGCAGGGGTTGGATGAGTTTGATCGCGACTGGCTGTTACTGCTGCAAAGCTGGCAGCTGCCAATCCTGGTGGTAGCGAACAAGCAAGATCTGGCCCCTCTGCCCGCAGAGCATCAGCACTGGCTCAACGACCAGGGTATCAAGTTCTTATGCCTGTCGACCCAAGAGGCAAAACACCGGGAAGACTTGGTCGAGCAACTGGTTCAACTGGTACCGGCAGATTTTCGTTGCGACCCCGTGCTGGCCGCCGACTGTTACCGCACCGGAGAGCAACTGCTGCTGGTCGCCCCGATAGATTCAGCGGCCCCCAAGGGCAGATTGATTTTGCCCCAGGTGCAGGTTCTCAGAGAAGCGCTGGATAACGGTGCCATCGCCAGCATCTGCCGTGAGTCTGAGCTGGCCACGGCCTTGGCCGCCATGCCAACGCCACCGGCGCTGGTAGTGACCGATGCCCAGGCGGTGAGACAAGTGGCCGCTCAGGTACCCGACAGCATTCCTCTGACCACCTTCTCCACCCTGTTTGCCCGGGCCAAGGGCGATCTACCGGCGCAGCTGCAAGGCGCCGAGATGCTCGAAAGGCTCGAGGATGGCGATCGGGTACTGATCGCCGAGGCCTGTAGCCATGAGGTGCAGGATGAAGATATAGGCAGAGTGAAGATCCCGGCGGCCATCGGCAAATTGACCGGCAAACAGTTGCAGTTCAGCGTCTGTGCCGGCCATGACTTTCCGGCCGATTTGGAACACTACAAACTGGTAGTGCACTGCGGCGCCTGTATGTTGGGGCGGGCGGAGATGCAGCGGCGCATTCTCGAATGTCGCCGCCGCGGCGTCGCCATCACCAACTATGGGCTGGTGTTGGCCAAGGCCAGTGGCGTGCTGGAAAGAGTCAGCGCTCCGCTGCTGCCAGTTGACGCCGACGCCAACTAACTCCCCAAACCGCCAGAGGGAAGAACAGCAACAATAGCCCCCAGAGCTGCAACCATTTGGGGGCAATAACCGCCCAATCGGCTCCCATCTGGTTCAGCTGCAACATTCCCATAATCGCCGGCACCGCCGGGATCACCTGCGATAGCCATACCAAGGGCTCAGGGATCAGTGCCAAGGGCCAGACAAAGCCACTGACAAACAGGATAGGCATGGATACCAGCAGCAGGATCTGAGTCGGCAACTCGCGCCTGACAAACAGGCAGCTGAGCGCTACCCCGGCGCTGGCGGTGGTCAGCAGGAAAGGCAACATCAGCAACAATACCTGACCAAGACTCGCCTGCAGACTCACCTGATAGAAGTAATAACACCAGCCAATATAGAGCGCACTGAACAGGCTATAGAGCAAGCCGAAGGCCAACACCCGAGCACTGACCAGCATCAAGGGACTAACCCGGTTCCAATAGCCCGGCTGGCGCCACTGACCGGCGCCGAGTATGCCTGTGCCTATCAGCAAGGTCTGGTGCAAAATCAGCAGAAACAAGCCTGGCACCACATAGGGGGTATAACCCAAACCTTTATTGAATGCGGGCACGGCATTGAGTTTAATCGGCGCCAGACTCTGGGCCGCGGCCTCAGGGCTCTGGCCCGAGGCCAATAGTCCCTTGAGCTGGATTTGCTTGCCGGCATCCATACCGGCACTCACCAAACCTTCTACCACAGCGGAATAGATCAGGAAGTAACTGGCATCACCGCCGAAGCTCAAGGTCGCGCCCCGTCCCAGCAACAGATCGCGGCGAAAATCAAACGGGATCACCAATAAACCATGGGCGCGGCCATCGGTGACCCAGGCCTTGGCTTCGTCGATGGAGCCGACCCGACCGACAACCTGGATACGGGCACTGGCATCGGCGTGACGGATAAGCCGCCGTGACAGCGAGGAGTTATCGTGATCCACGACCACCAACTGCTGCTCTGTGGGCACCTGATGCAGATAAGGCAAGGGATAGAGCACGGCATAGAAGAGCACGCCGCCAAACAGGGTCAAAGAGATCGCCTTGTCACGCACCAAGGCGCGTAAATCCAGCCAGATCAACTGCCATAACGAGAGGGACTTGGCTGTCATAACGTCTCCTCAAGCGGCAACTGCGACTGCAGCACCCTGGCATAACGACGGGCAAAGAACCAACTGGGGATCAACAGCAGCAGAAAGCCGAGATAACCCAGCGCCTGAGGCAGTAAGCTGGCCGGCCCGGCGCCATAGCTCACCAAAGCAACATGAGACTCTATATAGTGGCTTGATGGCATCAACAGACGCCACCACTGCGCCAGCAGTGGCATTTCTCCGGTCGGGAAGGTAATGCCCATAAAGGCAAAGGCGGGTGCAAACAGCGCGGTGCAAAAGCTGATCACCCTGGCGCTATCGGCCAGCATAAAGAAAATCCCCTGCACCCAGAGCCAGACCGCCATCAACATTAAGATCTGCATCGGCAGCAGCCACAGGAGTTGCCCGGCTATCGGCAGCCCCAGCAGTTGATACAACAGCACCAAAATAAAGCCGCCGTGCAGCAGCATAAAGGCGCCGTTGACCATAAACTTACTCAAAAGCACTGAGGGCATACCCAGGCGGAAGCATTCGCCCAAGGTATCCTGGCGCAGCTCACGGTTGAGACTGCCGGCAAAGGCCAACATGGCCAGCAGTTGCCATAGAGCTATCAGCACAGGCGGCACCAGGAAGCCGACATAGTTGTTATTGCGGTTGAACAGTGCCGTGGTTTGGGTGCTTACAGGGCTGAGGTGCACCTCAACCTGGGACGGGTTGACACCGGCCGCCAGCTGCTTGAGCCTGGCCACCTGCTGCAAACCATCGGCCAGGGTCAGTTGCAACTGACTGGCCAGCAGTTTGCCCACCAGCAAAAACTGGCCGTTGTAGCGCAGGTCTATGGTGGGAGTATGCCCGGTCAGCAGTTCCTGTTTCAGACCATAGGGCAAGATAACCAAGGCATAGACCTCGCCGCGGCGCATCGCCTCGACCGCCTCGTCCAGCGCCAGATAGCGCCTGGGGGCGGTGACAGGATTAGCCTCAAGATGACGCCCAAGCTCACGACTGAGGCTGGAATTGTCCTGATCCACCAGCGCCACCGGCAACTGCCTGGGCAACCCGGCGGAAAACAACCACCAAAGACAGAGCACACCGATAAGCGGCAGATAGCTTATCAGTGCCAGCTGCCAGGGATCGCGCCAGACAGCCTGCCACTCTCGCCGAAGCAACTTATTCATAATCAAGACTTTTCAAGTAATACTGACATGCCCACCCGTAGATCGGCCACCGGCTCCAGCGGCCTGAGCTCCACTTCAAAGGTACGCATATCAAAGTCGTGGCCACTCTCGGTCGCCCGCCAGGTGGCGAAGTCGCCCAGCACACTGATGTGGCTGACCTCAAACTCGACACTACGTTGCAGCGCCGGCAGTGTCAGGGTCATACGCTCGCCCTTCTTGAACTGCTTGAGCTGATCCTCACGCACCTGAAACACGGCCCAGGCATCTGTCATATCCACCAAACTGACCACAGGAAAACCACTGGGTGCCAGCTCACCCACCTGCAACAGCACCTCAGTGATTTCACCGCCCTTGGGCGCGCGCATCTGGCTGTCGGCGAGTATGGCACTGACCTCTTTCACCGCACCTTCGGCCATCCGGGCATTACCGGCTGCGGCGGCCTTGGTTTCTTCCCGGGCGCCCTCTTCGGTCATTTGATACATGGCATAGGCGGCCTGCTCGGTATACTTGGCGGCCTGATATTGGGTAAAGGCTTCATCACGCTTTTGCCGGGCAAGTACGCCATCGCGGAACAGGTTTTCTACCCGGTCGAAGGTGGTCTTGGCCAGCTCACTGGCGGCCTTGGCCTTGAGCCACTGCTCGCGGGAGGCGGCAACCTGCTGCTTACGGGCACCGCTGTCGGCTTCCTGCTGCATCGCCTTGGCGGCATCGCGGCCACCCTCGGCCTGCATCAGTTTGGCATTGAGCTCGGGGCTGTCGATGGCAAACAGCAGATCCCCTTCACTGACACTGTCTCCGCGGCGCACCAACACCTGCTCTACCCGGCCCGGCACCTTGGAAGACACATTGTATTCCCTGGCCTCTATCTGCCCCTGCAACAGCTGTGGCTTGGGGGAGTAAGCCAGGATCAGCCCATATACCAGCGCCGCCACTATGGTTACCAGGGCCACTATGGCCACCAAAGGATTAACCCGCATCCTGTATCTCCTGCTTGTCACTGCGTCCGATAAATTCATCCAACTGGCCACTGACCGCCATCAAGCGGGCATAGGCCTGAACATAACGATATTGAGCCGCCAACTGCTTGGTGCGTACGGCACTGAGTTTGAGCTCGGCATCCACTCTGTCGATGGAGGTAGACAGCCCTTGATTGAAAGCCAGTTCCCGCAGCTTGAGGTTTTCCTCTGCCAGCGCCAGAGAACTGTTCAAGGCATTAACCTCCTCTTCGGCCTGCAGCAGTTGGCGATAGCTCTGATCCACCAACAGGCTAAGATCCTGACGGGTTTGTGCCTTGGTGTATCTGGCCTGCAGCAGGGCGCTCTTGGCCGCCAGCACCTTGCCGCTGCGACCATCACGGGACAGCAGCGGCACCTTGACCCCGACGCCTACCATCCAGTCGGGTTCGACCTTGGAAAACAGGCTGTCGTCTTCATAGAGGGTGTAGTTACCGTAGAGGAAAACCGTGGGGAAGTATTTTCCCTTTTCCATATCGACCAGGCCCTGAGCCTGGGTCTCTTTCGCCTCCAACAAGCGCAAGGCTGGATGCTGCTTCAGCGTCAGCTCAGTCAACTGCGGCAATGAAGGGGAGTTTGGCGCCATAAACAGCGGTGACTTGGTGGCGATATCAGTCTGGTGCAGCAGGCGTGACAAGGCTATCAGCGCCATCTCATGGCGGCGTTTGGCACTGCCGAGGTCGACTTTGGCCTGATCCAGTGCCACCTGGGCATTGAGGCGCTCGACTCTGGCGATCTGCCCCTGCTGTTCCAGTTTTTCAGCGTGGCTGTAATGCTTTTCCAGCGATGCCACCAGCTGAGCCTGGGTTTGCACCAAAGCCTGGGTCACAGTGACGGCATAGTATCTGTCTACCAGTGTGGTAAACAGCTCACGCCGTGCCAACTCCAGTTGCTGCTTCTTCTCAGCCACCTGAGCCGCCTGAATGCCTTGAGCGGCAGAGATCTGGCCACCGGTATAAATCGGCCACATCGCCTGTAAGCTGGCTCGGAACACATCCTGCTCGGTGAAAGGAGTCACAAACATCGAGCCGGGAAGCGAGCCGATAATGCCACCTATGGCCGGTGGCAGAGTGGCGGGATCCATAGAGGCGAGTGGATTGAGATCGCGCAGATCCAGCTCTATCGGTTTTTCCAGCCTGGTATAGCTGCCGTTGATGTTGAGCGATGGCAGGTTAAGGTCGCGCCCGGCCTCTTGCTGCGCCTCGGCGCGGCTGACTTCCTGGCCTTCGGCCGCCAGCTTATCACTCACCTCCAGCAACTGTTGCCAGGCCGAGGCAAAACTATAGTCTGCGGCAAACGCAGGCTGAGCCGCCAGCGGCCACAACAGCAACCAGGCAAATTTGGTCAATTTCATCTACACCCCTAGAGTAAAAACTCTAATTCCTGAGCAAAAAGGATATCATCCTCGCTTGTCGGCCACCAGTTAACCTTGCTGCGCGGCGGCGCAAGGCCTCCAAGGCCTGTCGAAACCTGGGTTAAAAAAACAGACAAGCCACTGGATCCTAGTCTTTTTTAAGCTGTATTGAAACTAACACTAAGAGTGAAGCTTGCCGACGATTATCTCGCCAAGTATGAGAAATGGGTTATACCCACCCAGATCTTTAGCTAATCTGCTGCGTATAGCAGCAGTTTCCAGACTTTATGCCGAGCAGTCGTATCGGCGAACCTACACCGAGGAAATGGGCTGATATCTGCATGAGCCCCTCCAGACTCCAAAATGTGACTCAACTGGCTTATCAACACCATGAATCGTTACCTCACAGCCCATCAACAAGTTAACCTGAGACATTGACCAAACACATTGGCCCGAGAGATTATTCAAGTACATTGAGAAACTGCCCAGTTTTAAACAGAATGCTGGCCAAACAAAACCGGAAAGCTGGTCAAAAAAGCGGACTACCGGCTCAAACACAATCCCAGGTTCAAGCTACTGCTTCACCTGTATACTCACCTCGGATTAACAAGATAGAGCGCTTATGGCTGGCGCTGCATGAAACGGTCACGCGCAATCATAGTTGCAAGACCATGCTGAAACGCCTCAGCAGGGTATGGCGATTTATGGAAACGGTTTCACCATTTCCTGGCAGCGGACACGGCACAGCGGAAATGTAGCAGTATTAGGATCAGTTGTTTAGTCGAGGGTGTGTGAAACATCAAAAAGATCTGGCTGTCTTGTCTTTCTTTACCAGCGGCTCAATTAACAGCGAAAACCCTGATGGAACCTGCTTATCTGGGATTGATTTGATCTACAAGGCCATTGCTGCACGCAAGGGGGGAGCTAAGATTTCGGGCCGAGCCCCTGCTGGCTGGAAACCATAACTAATCAAGATACGTAATGATATGTTAACAGAGCAACAACACAAATTTATTCTGAGTGAAGTATCACAACCCGTGATTACCATTGCCCGCGAGGTCGATTTTGCCGAGCGCTATGCCTCCATGTTGGTGCGCTTTCCTAAACTCCCTGGTGACTTTAATCCTAAGGTGCCGACAGAGCGTCGACAGGCATTGGTTGCCCAGTTCCCTTACCCGATTCGCTTTTACAAAAGCGAAGGGGGATATTACAAGCTAAATGCCAAAAAGTTTGCCTACCCCCATATGAGGCTTATGATGGAGATGCTGCAGTGGGTAGTGTTCAACTTTGACTTGTGGCGTGAAGATAAGCGAATTGGTGGCGGAACTTATCAACAGATTGCCGTGGCCGAACGGTTAGCGCGAGGTGAAAAGATAGACTGGGATAAAGACTGGCGTACACAACACCAGCCATGGTGCTATAACGAAACGCAATTACAAACTGTGCTAACAGAAAGTTTTGCGCTATTTGATGACCTTTGTAAACAATTACCGGAGTAGTCATTTGATGCAGGTTAACTGTTTGCTGGCAAGCTGATTGGCATTAATTGGTTTAAGTCTAACTGGCTGCACCTTATTACCATACCAGGCTTCTGATGGTGTTAAACCCGGCTATCATGATATGCCATTACCCGGAGGTTGTATTGAGAAAGATTTGACTGTCCTGTCTTTTGCCCCGAGAGTGCATCTTCACCACACAAAAATGCCCTTCTAACACAACGGTTAATCACGTGGTAAAAGGGCGTACTTTCAGCGTCTATCAACTGACGACGGGCTGTGGTCATGGCTAACCTCGACTGAGCTTTGATGGGTATTCAAAACCTAGTCTAGGCTGTGTGAAACATCAAAAAGATATGGCTGTCCTATCTTTTCGGTCATCTTTTCGACCACCCAACAGCCTTGAAACCAGCTTTAACTTTTAAGGTGTATACCAACACATATGCACCTATTTCATTAGTTTGAAACTTTACACAAGTAGGGTACTCAAGAATTTCTGTTGCTTCAATTGACGGGGCAAAATATTCGTCATCTAGAATTTTCATATTTATACTGTTTTGCTCTATAAACTCCCTCGCCGCGTCTAACTCTGACGAAGCTATGATTTCTTGGCCAGATAATATAACCATTACACATTTCTCAGCTTCAATCCAAAACTCATTAGAAGCATATTGCAATTCTTGTATTGGTGAAAAACCTTGATTTGTTAACCAGTCTTCAGCTATTACTCTTTCTGAGTCGTGACAGGTAACTATGACCTTTGTCTTAAATTCTTTACTAGAAACTTTCACATGCACTCCAGAGAAAAATAACGCCCAATCAAGGGGTGAGCAACGCTACCACCCAACCCAAAGCATTATGCCATAAACACTTAATTTGAAGTAAAAATACCAATCGTTGGGAATCCCTCTTAAATTATTTGTTAGCCGTTTTTGTACACTTCACCTAATTTAGTCAAAGCTGCTTTCAAAACTGTCTCTGATTTTAAAGCGTCACAAGAATCAGTCCATTCATCGAGCGCTTTTGTAAACTCATCTACCGAAAAGTTAGGGAAGTGTTTTGCCAGCAAATAGTACTTATCGATTCCATCATTTTTTGCAGATAAATCTAAAGCGTCTAAATCAGACCTTAACGCAATTAAATTTGTTCGAAATAACTTCATAATAATTAGCCACAGAATAAAATTGATATTATATCTCACACATAATAATAACTTATAGATATTTTTCTCAAATAGCTAACAGCTATATAGGGTGGACATCCTAAACACTTTCCGAACTGCAAGGAAGCCCGCTGCAAGGTGTCAGTCTCTGATAAATAACGACGGATTTTTGGAAATGAGACTCTCTGAGACGCTCACTTTCGGAGGTTCATGCAGAATTGTCCTTGCCAGGCCTGCCTGCGGCAGGCTTAAGCCTGTTTCTGCAAAGATCACAATCGAAGGGATGCATTTGCTCCAAGACTTTCTGCTGTCACAGCGGCTATCAACTTCGCCCAAGAGCAATGCAGGAACCAGTGCTAAATTCAGCTGCCGAATCAGGGATTCGACAGCATTTCTCAGGCTGTGCCGCCGACCGTCAGACGGTCCAGTTTAAGCGTTGGTTGCCCAACCCCGACCGGGACACTCTGGCCGTCTTTACCGCAGACGCCGACGCCTTTGTCGAGTTCAAGATCTGTGCCCACCATGGAGATCTGCCCCATGGCTTCCGGGCCGTTGCCTATCAGGGTCGCGCCCTTCACCGGACTGGTGATCTCGCCGTTTTCAATCAGGTAGGCTTCAGAGGCCGAGAACACAAACTTACCCGAGGTGATATCCACCTGACCGCCACCGAAGTTGGGGGCGTAGAGGCCTTTTTTCACCGACTTGATAATATCGGCGGGCGCCGACTCACCGGCCAGCATATAGGTGTTGGTCATACGCGGCATAGGCAAGTGAGCGTATGATTCGCGGCGGCCATTTCCAGTGGGCTTTTGTCCCATCAGGCGGGCATTGAGTTTGTCCTGCATATAGCCCTTGAGAATGCCGTTCTCAATCAGCACTGTCTTGTGCGCCGGGGTACCTTCATCATCTATGGTCAGCGAGCCACGGCGGTTTTCCAGCGTGCCATCGTCCACCACAGTGACCAACTTGGAGGCCACCTGCTGGCCAATCTTACCGCTGAAGGCGCTGCTGCCCTTACGGTTGAAGTCACCTTCCAGACCGTGGCCAACCGCTTCATGCAACAAGACTCCGGGCCAACCTGCGCCCAGAACCACAGGCATTTCACCGGCAGGGGCGTCTATCGCCTGCAGGTTGACCTGTGCCTGACGCACGGCCTCGCGGGCAAAGGCAAAACACATGGGCAAGCCGTCATCAGCGGCAGCCATCAGGGTTTGATAGTGGTGACGACCACCGCCACCGGCACCGCCCCGTTCACGGCGACCGTTTTCTTCGAGGATCACCGAGCAGTTGAAGCGTACCAGCGGCCGGATATCCGCCGCCAGAGTACCATCGCTGGCAGCTACCAGTATCTCTTCATGCACTCCGGCCAGGCTGACCACCACTTGAATGATGCGGCTATCCAGGCTGCGGATATAGGCATCCGCTTCCTTGAGCAGGGCAATTTTACGGCCCTCTTCCAGTGCCGCTATCGGATCTTCACTCAGATACAGCGCCTTGGCGCCGCGGCGCTTCCAGGCCTGAGTTTGATAGCTGCCCCCAGTCTGGGCTATGCCTCTGGCGGCATCGGCGGCGGCGGCCAAGGCCTTGGGGGTTATCTCATCGGCGTAGGCGAAACCTGTCTTTTCACCACTGATGGCTCGGACACCGACACCGCGCTCAATATGAAAACTGCCTTCCTTGACTATGCCATCTTCCAGCACCCAGGTTTCATGACGGCTGCCCTGAAAATAGAGATCGGAAAAATCCACCTGGTGTTGGTGGATTCGCTCCAGGTAAGTTTGCAGATCGTCGAGGTGCAGTCCCTCTTGCAGTAAACTCTGTCCCACTTGGGTTAAAAATGGCATTGGGTCTCTCTCAATCCGGCCCTGTGGCCTTGTTGGTTATTTCCGCTTGCCGTCGCCCAGTTGCGGCGGCAAAAATCTATTGTGTGTCTCTACGGGCATGGCGCTGCGCACCCGCGCTAACTCGGCCTTGTCCAAACGCGCCTGCACCCAGCCTGTGCCTTCGGCCTTCTGCGCCAGAATGCGTCCCCAAGGGTCGACTATCATGCTCTGGCCCCAGGTCTCGCGGCTTCCTTGATTATGCTGGCCCCATTGCGCCGCCGCCAGTATAAAACACTGGGTTTCTATCGCCCTGGCTCTGAGCAACACTTCCCAGTGCGCCTCGCCTGTCACCTTGGTAAAGGCCGAGGGCAAGGCGATGATCTCGGCACCTTGCAGACGCAGCGCCCGAAACAGATCCGGGAAACGCAGATCATAACAGATAGCCAGGCCGATGCGGCCAAAAGGGGTATCCACCACGCTTATCCGCTCACCCGGGCAAAAGGTATCGCTCTCGCGGTATTGGCCTGTACCGTCGGTCACTTCCGCGTCAAACAGATGCAGTTTGTCGTAGTCGCCGAGTACCTGCCCCTGATCATTAAACAGATAACAGCGGCTGTAAACCCGCCCATCGCCACTGGCTACCGGAATAGAGCCGGCCAGCAGGAATACCTGAAATTGGGTGGCAAGTTCGGCCAGTTGCCGTTTGAGCGGGCTTTGCCCAGGCTCACCGGCCCAGGCCAACTGCATGCTCTCATGGCCGCCGAACAGCAGGCTGCACTCGGGCAGCACCACGAGTTGGGGTTCATTATCTTGGCGGGGAAGAGTCTCAAGCTGCGAGACGATAAATTGCAGGTTCTGTTCCGGCTCGCGGCAACTCTGACACTGTAGCAGACTGACTTGCATGTTCGACTTCCTGTTTCACTGGCACTTCTGTCTTGGGTTCACTCGGCGATTTGAGCGGCAGCGGCGTGACTTTATCGGCTTGAGGCAAAGGTTTTTCGGTCTCAGCGCCACCCTCTTCAACAGCCCTCTCTTGGTCGCTGTTAAGCACTTTGGCTTTGTTGTCCTTGGCTTGATCGCCTTGGCCTGCATCCGTGGCCGCAGGCTCATCGTCCTGCACTTGAGTCTGTCCTTTCCCAGGCGCCGACTTGGGTTGCCGTGGCAGTACTGACTCAGGGATCTCTATCTCTTTGCTCTTTCGCTCCAACTCTTCCAGCTTGGGCTCTGACATGGTGCCGGTCAAGCGGAAACGTATCTCTGAAATAATCTCAATCACAGGTTCCAGCACCTTGGTCAGGGCAAAAGCCCCCAGGCCCATGGTCCAGGCGCTGGTACTGAGCAGCACCACAGTCGGCACGCTGGAGGCCAGTTGCGGCACAAAGCGAATATCATAGTTGAGGCTCTCAGTAACCAGATCGGTATAGCCGCGCACCTTCATGTTACCGGCAATGGCGTCCATCTCGGTATTGGTGGTCTTAAGCACCCCGTTCTCCAGGGTCAGATCGCCGCCAAAGGAGTTGTAATACAGGCCCTTGCCAAACACATCGGTAAAGTCCAGTGACAACTTGCGTAAAAGCGAGTCCAGACTGAACAAGGAGAAGATCCGCGCCCCCTTGTCACTGAGCTGTTCGATATGCCCCTTGCCGAGATCGAAACGAACTTTACCGCTGAGACTCTCCAGATTAAACGCCAGCGGTGCACCCAGCCAGTTGAGCTCGGCCCTGACCTCCAGCGGCGAGTCTTTCACGCCGGGATCCAGTCCCAAGCGAGTAGCCAACAGATCAAATTTATCTCCCTTGAGATTGAGTTCAACCTGGGTCCGGTTGTTACCGTCACGGCTCAGCCAGTCACCCTTGCCCTGCAAACTGGCATCCTCGCTGCTGAGCGCCAGAGTCTGGATCTGATAGCCCGTCGCCGACGGGCTAGCCTGCAACAACAAACGCCCCAGTGCCATATCCTGATAGCGGAAATCATCCACCTCCACCGCAAGCGGCGGCAGGTCACTGCCCTGAGGCAGATTGGTTTCAGGCTCGGGCTCGGATTGCGCTTTGGAATCGGGCTCAGCCGCTGCTGCCGCTATCGGATTCAGATACAGGCGCGAGGCTACCAGCTTCAATCCTTGGCTGTACCAATCCGGGTAGATCTCTACCCGACCGGAAAACTCCGGCGACAGTCCCTCTATCTGCCAGGCATGCTCTCCGGGTCGGGCACTGAGTTGCAACTCGGTAAAGCGCTGCCCCAGTAGCTCGAGCCGTTTCACTCTGGCCTCTATCCCCTTGAGCGGCGGGAAAAAAGCTTTATCTGCTGCAATGCTTGTGGTGCCAGCCGTGCTCTCGGTTTGAGTCTCAGCCTGGGTCTTAGCTTGAGTCACGGCTTGAACTGCTGTTTGGCTCTCGGCAGCTGCCTTTTTGTCATGATTGCCACCGCCGATAAAGGCGTTGATCAGCGGCTGCCACTGGGCAAAATCCACCTCATCCAGGGCCAGCCGTAAGTGACCATCCTGTTTTTGCAACTGATCGCCGCTGCGATAGAGGCGCCCCAGCAGCAGGTCATAGTGTTTCAGGCCCTTACCTGAATCGGCATCAAAGCCACCCCAGAATTCGGCCTTATCCCCCAGACGCACGCCCAGAGAACTGGTCTTGTTGTCACCAAGCAGCTCGGCCTTGAGCGTCAACGCCTGCCCCGGGGCTTTTTGATAAGGCGGCGGCAGCAGCAACTCTGTCTGCTTGAGATCGGCATTGACATTGGCCTGAATTCGATAGCCTATCTCATCAAAGATCAGCTTAAGATTCCCCTGCCAATCCAACGCACCCTGATAAAAATCGCTGAGAGGATTGTCCAGCTCGGATGGCAAGTTAGCGAGGTTCCACTGGCCCTTGAGTCTGGCATTGAGCCCCATATTCTGGTTGACCTTGCCGGTATCAAAACCAAACTGCAACGGCTGGCCGAACAGGCTGGCACTCAAGCCTTCACCCTTGACCACCTCGTTATGAAAACTCACCTTGCCGCTGACCTTATCGAGCAGCACCCCGGGCTCACGGACATAAATCGGCACCCCGGCAAACTGGACTTCGCCCAGGATCTGCTCCTCTTCGCCTTCATAGAGCGGAATACTGAGATCCAGCTTGCCACTGACAGGCCCCTGAACCTGCACTACATCCAGGGTGATACCGACACTGTCTTTAAGCGGCGAGCGCTGCAACACCTCAGTAGCATCCTTGCCTTGAGTCGCCAGTTGCGCCTCGACCCGCAGCAGACTCCGGTGATCCATCTTGGGGATATAGACATGGGCGCCATCGGCGGCCACATTCAACAGTTTGCCCTTGTTGACCCAGAGATCCATCCGGGCATTTTCAAACAGCGCCTTGAGACTTAAATCTGTCACCGCCGGCCAATCAGGCTGGAAGGCATATTCGGCATGGGTCAGATTGAAACCAGCCTGAAATACCCCGGAATGATCCTGATAGGGAAATCCGGCCAACTCACCATGCCAGACCACGGCGGCATCATCGCTGCGACCGGCCTTGATGGCGCCTTCCAGATAAGCGGCCAGCGACTCACCCATGGCATGGCGCGGGAAATAACGTCCGGCATTGGCGGCGTTGAGCAGTTTGACCCGGGAAGACAGCGCCAGGTGTGGCTTGTCGGCCAGCAGCAAACGCATAGAGGCGTCCAGGCTGATGTCGTCATTGCCCAGATGCAATGCCGGCACCATCAGCGCCTGACTGTCGAGCGAGAAGCCCAGTTCAAAGGCATCGGCGCGAAAACTGAGCGGCGCCTTGAAACCATCGCCAAAGTCCAGTTTATAATCCTGGCTAGGCAAGACTGCACTGAGAAAGTTGTCCCGCCATCCCAGGGAGAGATCGATTGGCGTGCTGCCGGGAATGGACTCGGCTGGCTGCCAGCTAACCCGCTCCAGCGCCACTTTGGCCTGCAGTTCACCGTCCTTGGGGCGATAGATAGCCAGAGGCCCGAGCTTGCCCTGAGGCTTGAGTTGCTGCCAGCTATAAAGGCCTTCCAAAGGCATGCCGGGAATAAGCGGCAACAGCGGCAACAGGCTATCGAGTTGCAATTCATTGAGTTTGCCGTAAAGCACCCCGGCGGTTTCCATGGCATGGAACTCCAGCTTGGGCCAAGGCTTGTCATTGGTTGCCAGTTTGAGTTCACTGCTGTCCAGGCGCCAGCCGTCGGCTATGGGTTGCCAGGCAATCACACCGCCATCTATGGCAAATTTCTGCGGCTCATCTCTGAGTGACCAGCGCAGCCAGCTGGGCAACAGCTTGATCACCCCGGATTCCAGGCTGCGGTTGGCAAAGCCTACCCAGGCCTCCAGGTTGACCACACCCTCCAGCGGCAACTTGGCCTGTGGGTTATAAGGGTTGGGTTGGCGTGAGGCCCACTTGCCGAGATCCAGCGACTGCGCCTGCAGATAGGCCTGGCCCTTGATGCTGCCCGGCTTGTAGCCATCGCCCTTGAGATCCAGCCTTAGAGTGAGTTGTTCGGTCGCCGTTGCCTGTTCATCCAGGTAGAGAGCGCCGCGACCCTGGTGCAACTTGCCGCTATTGCGCCAACTGAGGTCCCGCAGATGAATGGGGCGATAATCATGGCTGCTGGACAAAAGCTGCACACTGGCATCGCGGATAGAGAAACGGTCCAACTGCTCCAGCAGCAAGGCATAGAGCCAGTCGATATTGGTGGCAGGAGCCGGCTTGCTCACGGCCTCGGCTGCGCCGGTCGATTTCTGCCCCAGATGATCCAGATCCAGCGCCAATTGCACCCCGTCGAAGATCACATCTTCCACTTGTGGGCTGGCGGTCATCAGGCTCTGCCAGAAATCCAGTTTGACATCGACCTTGTCGACCATGAGTGTCACCGGCAAACGCTCCTGCGGCGGTAACACCAAGTCCTCAACCGTCAGCGCCGGGCCGAAAGCCTGCCAACGGGCCGACAGATTGCCTATCTTGACCTCGACGCCATATTCGCGCTCAACATAGTCGGCCAGTTGCTGCTTGGCTTCATCCAGTTGCGGCAACAGCCCGCGGATGAGACTCACCATCAAGGCGAACAGTACCAAGGTCACGGCCAGGGTGCGCCAGCAATAGCGGCCGAAGGTTCGAGGGCAAAAAGACAGCCGCACTAGACCATCACCACATCATATTTACTCTGCACATACATGGGCTCGCAGTGAATGCGAATACGCTTGCCGATATAGACTTCGAGCTCGGCCACCAGGTGGTTCTCGTCATCGGACAGGCAGGCGTGTACCGCAGGGGCACAGTAAATCAGGAATTCATCGGCATCATAGGTGCGGTTGAGGCGGATGATCTCGCGGAAGATCTCAAAGGAAACGGTATCCACTGTTTTCATCGAGCCGGTACCACGGCAGGCAGGACACTCGCCACAAAGCACATGCTCCAGGCTCTCGCGGGTACGCTTACGGGTCATTTCCACCAGGCCGAGGCCGGAGAAACCTGAGATATTGGTCTTGACCCTGTCATTGGCCAGTGCCGTAGCCAGGCTGTTGAGCACCCTTTGTTTGTGCTCATCCTGCAGCATATCGATAAAATCGATAATGATGATGCCGCCCAGATTACGCAGGCGCAGTTGACGGGCAATCGCCTGGGTCGCTTCCAGATTGGTGTTGAATATGGTTTCTTCGAGGTTACGGTGGCCGACAAAGGCTCCTGTGTTAATGTCCACAGTGGTCATGGCTTCTGTCTGGTCGATGATCAAATAGCCACCGGACTTGAGCTCCACCTTACGCTCCAGCGCCCGCTGAATCTCATTCTCCACATCGTAGAGATCGAAAATTGGCGCCGGGCCACTGTAGTGTTCTATCTTATCGGCAATTTCCGGCATGAACTCCTGGGCGAAATGCAGCAGCTCCTCGAAGGTGTGGCCCGAGTCCACCTGAATGCGATCGAGCTCGGCACCGACAAAGTCCCTGACAATTCGCACCGGCAAGGCCAAGTCCTGATACAACAGCGTGGCCTTGGGCCTTTTGCGCCGTTCGCTGACCTTGGCCCACACCCGCCGCAGGAAAGCAGCATCCTGCGCCAGTTCATCTTCACCTATGCCTTCGGCCGCGGTGCGAATAATAAAGCCTCCGTCATCGTCGACAAAAGGCAGGGTAATCTTCTTCAGCCGCGCCCGCTCCTCTTCGGAGTCTATTCGCTGGGAAACGCCCACATGGCTTGAGCCCGGCATAAACACCAGGTAACGGGAAGGCAGGGTAATGTCTGTGGTCAGCCGCGCGCCTTTGGTGCCAAGGGGGTCTTTGACCACCTGCACCATGATGTCCTGGCCCTGACGTACCAGCTCGGCAATATCACGCACCACGAAGTTGCCCTTTTCCACATCGGCAACACACTCTGTATGCGGCACTATGTCCGAGGCATGCAGAAAGGCCGCCTTTTCCAGGCCGATATCGACGAATGCCGCCTGCATCCCGGGCAAAACCCGACTGATCTTGCCCTTGTAGATATTGCCCACCAGGCCGCGCTTCATACGCCGCTCGATATGCACTTCCTGCAGGACACCGTGTTCTACCAATGCGACTCGCGCTTCCGTGGGCGTCACATTGATCAGCAGTTCTGACCCCATCTTCCGCGGAGCCTTGCTATTGACTGTGCGACTGGTATTCACGATTTACCCTTGTTGGATGTTAATTCATTGATTTTATCGGCTGGCGGGCGTTAAAGCTGCTAAAAATTCGTCAGTTTGTGTAAGCGAGCTTACAAACAACCGGCCTTGTGCAACAGCGACCGGGTTTCAGCCATGGGCAGGCCGACTACCGCCGAATAACTGCCTTCAATCTTGGCGACAAAGCTGCCACCCAGCCCTTGAATGCCATAGGCTCCCGCCTTGTCCATGGGCTCGCCCGAGGCAACATAGGCCTGAATATCGGCATCGCTCAAGTCGCAGAAGTACACCTGGGTGACCACAAGAGCCGCCTCTGTGCGCTTGCCATCGGTCAAGGCCACGGCGGTCATCACCTGATGACTGCGACCACTCAAGCTCTTGAGCATGGCGCAGGCATCGGCCTTGTCCACGGGTTTACCCAAAATTCTATCGCCCAAGACCACTATAGTATCTGAGCCCAGCACTAGAGTATCAGACCCTTCCTGATGTTCAGGGTTCCCGCGCCACAGGGCTAAACCTGCTGCCGCCTTCTCTTCGGCCAAACGGCTGACAAACTGCTCCGGGGTTTCCCCGGCTTGATGACTCTCGTCGATATCGGCGGGCAGGATCTCAAAACCAAAGTTCGGATTTCCCAGCGCCAGCTGTGCCAAAAGCTCGCGGCGTCTGGGGGAGGCTGAGGCCAAAATCAGCGGCATATTAACGTACCTTGTAGTGGCGCCTGATGCGGCGCAGTATCCAGAAGACCCAGGGCCAAATGACCAGGCTGGACAGGGAAGGCAGGAATAGCTCCATGGTGAAATGCGCCCCTGATACCACAAACTGGGCCCAGAAAATAATCAGATGATAGAAGCAGATCAGGCTGGCGATAACCAAAGACTGCTGCCACATGGGGAAGTTACGCAACTTCTGAAAGTGCAGTACCACCACATAGATCACCAGGGAAATGGCCAGTGCACGGATCCCCAGGGTTGCCCCCAGTAGAATATCCAGTAGCACCCCCAACACCCAGGCGGTGAGAATATTGTATCTGTGGGGCAGTGCCACGGCCCAATAGATCATCACCAGCACCAACCAATCGGGGCGCCAGGCGCTGAACATTTCCGGTACCGGCATGATCTGCAGCAGCATACCCAGCAGCAGGGTCAGCCATACCGCCAAACGGCCATTGGCATTTTCCAGACTCATGATTCGGCTCCACTGTTGGCGTCGGTTGCAGCCGGCTCTTGTGACTCAGACTTGGCACCGGGATGGTCTTCAGGCCAGATAAGCAGCAGATAACGGATTCGGTCCAGCGCCGCCAGCGGCTGCGCCGTGACCTTGAGGTAACTCTGGCCATCGTCCCGGGAAACCGAAATCACCCGCGCCACCGGATAACCTTCCGGGAAGCGGTTGCCGAGCCCGGAAGTCACCAGCAGATCGCCGACCTTGATGTCGGTACTCTTGGCCACGTGTCTGAGTTCTATCTCATCGAGTTCGCCTATGCCGTTGGCTATCAGGCGCACATCGTTGCGGGTAATACGCACCGGCAAGCCGTGTTTGGGGTCGGAGAGCAGCAGCACCCTGGCGGTGAGTTCGCTGACCTGCACCACTTGGCCGACAACCCCCTGGGCATCCACCACCGGCTGACCGACAAACACGCCGTTGCGACTGCCGTGGTTGATCACCACATAATGATGAAAGGGGTCGCTGGCCACTTCCATCACCTCGGCCACCATCTTGCGCGAGTCCATATGCACCGGCGAGCCCAGCAGTTCACGCAGGCGTTGGTTTTCCTGACGCAGGTGTTCAAAACGTTGCAGTCTTTCACTCATCAGCATTTGCTGGCGCAAGAGTTCTTTGTTTTGCTGCTCCAGCATGTCACGGGTCGCCAAACTCTGGGCAGACCAATCCAGCAGCTCACCTGGCACATTGGCCAGGTACTGTAGAGGGCTCAGTAAGGATGCCAGCGACTGTCTCGCAGGTTCGAGACGATCATTGGCAACCAGCAGGATCACCGACATGACCACTGCCAGTGTCAACCTGAACTGATTTGAAATACCGCGAACAAAAATAGGCTTCATAGAAAAGCTAAGGCGGTAAGATACCGCCTGTGCTGGAAAGTATTAGTTTTCTTCTGAGAACAGGTCACCGCCGTGCATATCGATCATCTCCAGTGCTTTACCGCCGCCGCGGGCCACACAGGTAAGCGGATCTTCGGCGACCATTACAGGGATCCCGGTTTCCTGCATCAGCAGACGGTCCAGATCCCGCAGCAAGGCACCGCCACCTGTGAGCACCATACCGCGCTCAGAGATGTCGGACGCCAACTCTGGAGGCGACTGCTCCAGTGCGACCATCACGGCACTGACAATGCCCGACAGCGGCTCTTGCAGCGCTTCGAGGATCTCATTGCTGTTCAGGGTAAAGCTTCTCGGTACCCCTTCGGCCAGATTACGGCCGCGCACTTCAATCTCCAGTACTTCATCGCCTGGATAAGCCGTGCCGATTGTGTGCTTGATGCGTTCGGCTGTGGCTTCACCAATCAGGCTGCCGTAGTTGCGGCGCACATAGTTGATGATGGCATCGTCAAACTTGTCACCACCGATACGCACGGAAGAGGAGTAAACCACGCCGTTGAGCGAAATAATGGCCACTTCAGTGGTACCACCACCGATATCCACCACCATGGAGCCTGTGGCTTCGGAAACCGGCAGGCCGGCCCCTATGGCGGCTGCCATTGGCTCTTCAATCAGGTAAACCTCACGGGCGCCGGCGCCCATCGCTGACTCCTTGATCGCGCGGCGTTCAACCTGAGTGGCACCTACAGGCACACACACGAGTACCCTAGGGCTTGGGCGGAAAAAGCTGTTGTTGTGCACTTGCTTGATAAAGTGCTGCAGCATCTTCTCGGTCACGTAGAAGTCGGCGATAACCCCATCTTTCATTGGGCGGATGGCCTGAATATTGCCGGGGGTACGTCCCAGCATCTGCTTCGCCTCAGTACCGACTGCGGCCACGGATTTCTGCCCAGAGCTGCTTCGTTCGCCACGGATGGCGACCACGGAAGGCTCATTCAATACAATGCCTTCTTCACGAACATAAATGAGAGTGTTAGCTGTACCCAAATCGATCGACAGATCGTTAGAAAAAATGCCACGCAGCTTCTTGAACATGTAACTAGCCTGTATTCTGTGGAGTCAGAAGAAATGAAAATCAGCTAACTTTATCAATGCCTCCGGCATTCCACAAGACTCGCGGGGTTAACATTCGCTAATCCGTGAGGGTTTTTAGCATATATCTGTAAAAGCTGTCGGAATGCGCTGAGATAAAGTTGCCAAAAGCTTGGATCATGCCAATCCCTTGACATGATTTGTGTGCTTATTAAGCAAAAAGGGTTTGCACCAGCATAAAGAGTCCGGCAGACAAAACTATGGTCATAGGCAATGTCAGTACCCAGGTTAACAGGATCTGTTTGATAGTATTTTTTTGCAGCCCGGAGCCGTTAGCTACCATGGTGCCGGCTACGGCCGAAGACAGGATATGGGTGGTGGATACCGGCATGCCTGTCATACTGGCGATACCGATAGAACCGGCGGCGGTCAACTGCGCGGCTATCCCCTGACTGTAGGTCATGCCACCGTTACCGATCTTCTCGCCAACCGTGTGCACAATCCGGCGCCAGCCCACCATGGTGCCGCAACCCAGAGCCAGGGCAACGGCTACTATGACCCATAGCGGCGCATATTCGGTCATGGCGTTAAGCTGACTACGCCAGTGCTTCAATTGAGTAGCCTCGGCGCCTGGCAAGGGCTGCTTGGCCAACTTACGGGTGCTGTCATCGATACAAAGGATCAACTGCCTGGCTTGCCGGCGCTGTTCCTGGGTCAACTCTGTTACTGTACTCCCTTGTTCAAGGAGCCTATCCAGGCTCTGCATCGAAGCTATGGCCGAGTCCTGACAGCGACTGTCGGCGGCGTGCTCACCCAGGTTAGCCACCAGCTGCGGGTTGCGCTCATACAGAGCCATGATGCGCCGGTTGGCATCCTGAGTCCTGTCCATATCGAAACTCTGGCTGTTCAAGTCCAGGGCAAAATAACCCGGCGCCATGCAGATAAGTACCAACATCACCAGACCTATGCCCTTCTGACCGTCGTTGGAGCCATGGGCGAAACTGACTCCCATGGCTGAGGCTATCAAGGTAATACGGGCCCAAAATGGCGGATGTTTCTTGCCGTTGACCGCTACCTGCTCCGCCGGAGTGCGATGCAGTTTGGGCTTACGCCAGATACGCTTCATCACCAACAGCAAAATCGCCGCCAGAATAAAGCCCAGGGTTGGAGACAAGAGCAAGGAGAGCATGATATCTATCGCCTTGCCGGTATTGATCCCATCCAGCGGCGATTGGCCGTTGAGCCAGGCATAGGCACCACCGACACCCATGATGGAGCCGATCAGTGTGTGGGAGCTGGAGGCGGGAATACCGAAGAACCAGGTACCCAGGTTCCAGACGATGGCAGAAAACAGCAGGGAGAACACCAGCAACAGGCCTTGGGAGGAGTCCATGTCCAACAAGAGCCCGACCGGCAGAAGATGCACTATGGCGTACGCCACACCGAGCCCCCCCAGCAACACCCCGGCAAAGTTGAACAGCGCCGAGGCCAGCACAGCGCCTCTGGCCGGCATGGCATTGGTATAAATCACAGTGGCTACCGCATTGGCGGTGTCGTGGAAGCCATTGATAAACTCGTATGCCAACACAAAAAGTACAGCCAGGATCAGCCCCAAAGACCAGATCCACCCCAAACCCGCAAGCGCTTCCAACATAATTTAATCAGCCAAATACAGCAGAGGCTGTCGATTATGCTCAATGTGAGTTGAAGACAAAGTTAAATTATCTACATCTTGGCGCTTTAGTGATTTGCTTCACACTGTTGTTATTCGGCTTCAGTTAACTTCCCGCCAACTGATGATCCTGTCGTTGCCGCGATAACGGCCAAAGAAGGCGCTGGCTCTGGGGTCGCTAAGTGTGCCGTCATTGAGGCCATTCCAATTCCAGTACCACTGCAACCATTCAGGCGTCTTGAGCGGCGCCGTCACCTTGCCGCGATAGCCGGAGCTTCCGAGCGCACGCCACAAGAGTTCAAACTCGCCGCCAAAGGCTGTGACTGTGTTGCCGCCGCTGGCGGAGCGGCTAATACTCTGCCCGGCGCTGAGCGCAGGTTCATAGTGGTAACCCAGGGTGAGTTGATCCTGTTGATATTCAAGTGGCGTGTTGAACACACTGCAGTTATCCAGCTCGTTCAAACGCCAGCCACTGCCATCCCAATACTCTGTCCTCGCCGCCATGCTCAAGATTTGGGTTTCCGGGCCAAAGGTATTGTCCAACAGCAAACGCCCATGACGCATCTTTTGGCTACCAAGACGCACGGCGCTGCAGCTGCCTGCCACAGAGCAGTCACCGCTGAAATCGCTTTGCATATTGCTGTCCAGCAGCTCGGCAATCTTGTCCGGATCCTGAATTTCCAGGCCTATATCCAAAAGCGGGAAAGGCCCGTCTGTTGCAATCGGGTCCTTGCGGGCAAACTTGAGTTGCCCTTGGAACTCAGCCAGCCCATCCACCCAGGTATCTGAAGTGATCTCGCCCCCCGAAACCCGGCTGTCCAACGCCACTCCGTCGAATTGATTGGCTGCCTGATAATGACTGTAAGCCTTGGCAAAATCACCGACATAATTTTGAGTCACTTGCCTATCCAGTGCCAAAGCGCTGACTTTATAACTGACTTCAAATGGCTGATCCATGTAACTGAAACCATTACAGGCCGGCAGCAAACTGGGTTCATCGACTCGGAAAAAGGCCGGTACAAAACGCCCGACTGGCATTATGGTTTTGCCGCTAGGTCCCTGCCAATAAGCGCTGCCCACCAGGCTCGGGAAGGCCACACTGCCCTCGTAGGGCAAAGGCGCCGTGACGCCGAATTCAAACACCCCAACCTCACTGACCGCCTGAGCGAGCCGGTTATTCTCAGGCGTTTGCTGGCGCAGATGATCATACTGCTGCAGCTGCAGTTCACCGGGTTGACCTGAAGCCGGAGCAATCAGCTTATGCCATAAAGAGAGACCTGCCTGTTGATAGGAAGGTGTGGTGGGGTTTTTACAGAGATCGGCATTACCATTATCCGCCCAGGCTTTGGCGCTGATGCTGAGTGGGAAATTTTCCTGTGCCCGCCGAAAAGGCGCACAGGAGGCATCCGCGGCCTGGCAGTATTGCTCTACCTCGACACAGAATCCCAACGGGAAGCTGACAAAATCATCGGCGCCGTGCATCACCAGCCCGGCATCCCCTTCGCTGGTCGTTCCTCTATAGAGGGTATTTAGCTCGACCCGACCGGCATCGCCATAATTGATATCGATTCGGCTTTGGCCTTGACTGTCGAAGGCCAAGGTCAGCGGTGTGGCGGCAGCTTGATTGCTGCCTATATCCTGCCAGCTCAGGGCGCCTGTCGGTTTCAGTTGCACCTTGGGTGAACCGACAACTGCCGACAGCGCCTCACTCCAGAACGAAAGCGTCTTGTTGGTACTGGCAAAGGCCGGTACACACTGGGCTGTGCCATCTGACTTCATAGCCTTAACAAGCACTCCTGTCTCTGGCTTGTTGGCCAGCTTATCTGCCACATCAAAAATGAAACCACTATCGGCAAAACTCAGGCGACAGGCGGCCGTACTCAAGGGACCGCTGCCTCTTCGGCAAAGGGTATCACTGCCTGGGCGGGTGGCCGGAGTCGAGGAGGAAACCCCCAGTGTCAGCGGCGTTTGATCAAACTTTTGCAGCTGAATTTGGGTACTGCCACCGTTGAAAGTCACCGAACTTGCCGGTAACCAACGGCCGTTACTGACGGGGTTAGGGCTCAGATTAGCGGTAACAGTACCTGTGAAGAGCTCTGAGCAGCTGGCATTTTTACAGGCCCTCAAGGTGATGGGTTCGGCGCGACAGGTAAAAGGCGCGCTGCTGTAATCAAACTCAAAATGATGAACCTGCTCACCCACGGCCTTGGAGTCCAAAGCGCAAACCTGGAAATTGTCTATCTCATGGTTGTTGTTGGAACCGCCGGTAGAGCCGGTAAGCGACAGGTAAAAATCTGTCGGCACACTCCCTTGGCCAATAAAACTCCTGGCATTAAATGGGCTCACCAGAGTTTGGTAACCGGCACCTGTATCTCGCTCAACAGACACCATGGCCATGTTGGCTTGGCGGGAATCTACGGTAATCTTATACCTGTGTCCAGGAGCCGGGTAATAGCTGCTGCGCACGTCTATCTTGGGATAAATATTGGCAACTGTACCTGTCAGGTATCGATAGGAACCGGCCTGAGCGCCACGAATAGACACGGCTTGACGGCGAAAGCCCGGGCCACCGACACGCCCTTCTGTGGGGTTGGAAAAGTTGCCGTATTCATCCAGTGCCACCCCCAACCAGCCTCCGGCAAAACCCGGGGTACCATCATTACGCTGGGCATAACCCAAGGCGCCACCAAAACTGCCCGGCTGCGGCGTCACGGCCGCATCAGAAAGGATCACCGCCACACCATCACCGCCGGTACCACTCTGGGGCGACCAGGCGTAATAATCAAATTCAACTGTTACCAGGTTGCCTTCGGCCGGAAATAAGCGCTGATAGGTACTGGAGGTTGCCTGATTGCCCCGGGCAGGAGTCAAACGCAGACGCCCACCCACTATGCTGGGCGGTACTGAATTGCCCAGCACCTTGATGGCCCAATCATCTGCCGATAAGGAAGCCGAACTGAAGTCATCGCTGAAACACCCCAGCACTGGCGTTTGGTCATTACTGCACATACCGCCAAAATCGGCATCATCGACTGCACCGAGATCGATATCCACATCCGAGTTACCGGTAATCACCAAAGCCCCCCCAGATGCCAGAGCGCCATCCAAGGACCCATTTCCAGCGATCTGCACTGCACCCTCGACATACAAGATCGCATTTATGGTGTCATGACCATTGATACTCAAAGAGTTACGCACATAGATGATCAGATTCTCGGCCTTTCCACCTGGGTTCAGAGTGGCATTGTTCAGCTCTAGGTCATCGAAATATAACCTGGTGGTCGTTGTTGTTGGATTCAGGAAACTGCCATGGGAGAAACTACCGCGATCAAAATCATAATCTCCCGGAGCCAGTGACTGTTCACAAAAAGGAGGGTCAAACCAACTTTGTCTACAAGTTAAATTACCACGGCTAGGCGGCAGATTGGCAGGCGGCACAAAACCATCATTGAAATGGTTCCCTGTCGGAAGGTCGGTAAATATATCACTGCATTGAGGCACGGCCAGTGCCAGCAAAGGCAGGCCGCCAAGCAGTATCCCGAGCAAGAATAATATGCGACTATTCACGGGCTTCTACCTCCACAACCCGGCTCACTCTCAGGCATTGACTGTCATCTGCCGCGCCCACACCACAACTGCCGCTCTCGCATACAGCCGTGCTGCGGATACGATACAACTTGGCACTGCCCGGGCTGGTGTCCTGGCTTAAGGTATCGCAACTGAGCTGGACATTGCAGCCGTGAAATCCGGTCACATCCGGCGCTGTCCAGCTTGAGCCCACAGCGGCGCAACCGGCAGTGCCGCCGCTTAAGGGAAACAGCCTGGCCAGGGCCGCATCGGCGCCGCTGTTGGCGGCGTTGAGCGCCCTTAAGCCCCAGACTTCCAGGTTGACGCTTTCATCGGCGTCGCCGCCAACCCGCAACAGAGTCACCGCCAACAGCGACATCACCAATATTACAAAGATGGCTATCACCAAGGCGCTGCCGCCCTGATGCTTTTGCGCATAACAGTGATAATTTCGACTAGGGAACATTGATCACCTGCACTTGATGTTGATACTGAAAATGCTCTCCGACGACCGAAAACTCTGGCCGCAATTGCACTATGGCGTTGTTGACCAGGGTGGCCGGCAACAGCTGCACCGCTGGGTTGCTGGCAATATCATTGCTCAAGCCTTCGGCCATCAAGGCCCCTGTGCCCATGGTATCGGGCAGAGGTTGGCCGGCATGATAACCATAGTTGCTATAACGGCGAATGCTGCCATCCACCGAAGAAAAGCAGTAGCTGACAGGTTGCCCGGCCACATAAAAGCGCTTCGCCGGTGAGGCTTCGGCAAAATTAACCGCAGCGGCAAACTGCAGCGTCAGCAGTGAGCCATTGAGCACCACCTTATCTATGGCGTGGCGCTTGTTGCTGCCACTGCCATAAATCTCCGCATTGGTCAGCGGGTATACCAACAGCTGTTCACCGGCCGAAATAGCCGTTGCCGGCGCAAACACTGTGGCATTGTCCGCCTGGACATCCGGCGCCAGTGGCAATGACAGATAGCTGCCGCTGGCAGTGATAGGCAGAAACTCCAAACACTGCAGCTGAGAGCTGGACTGCAACCTGAGACTGGAAGGCACGGCATTACGCAGCTCCCGGCTCAGGCGCTCCATTACGAAACGACTGCTGCCCAGCACTCTGTCGACGGCGGTAGAATCCACAAAGATACGGGTACCAAAGATAATAAAGCTGCTGACACCCACCACCAGAATCCCCAGGATAAGGATCACTGTGACCAACTCCACCAAGGTAAAGCCCTTGGCGAAACCTAGTCCTTTGATCTGTATGAATCTCTTACCCTGCCTGCTGCGCATCAGAAATTACTCCTCAGCACGTCGTAACGGATAGCCTCACCCGAGGGTGTGGTTACTGTGACAGTCACCAGCTTACTGTTGGCTTGATACTGGGATACCTGGACGCTGAGACTGTACCCCGGGTAGTGACTCAGGTAACTCAGGCTGGAATTAAGCATCAGGCTCTGCTCGTTAAGACCGTGGTAATCGTCGATATCGTCAAACTGATCCCGACTCTCACCATCCGGGCCATAATCGCTAACCCGGGTACAACTGACACCGCCCAAACCGTCACAGGCGGGTAGACCACCGTTGGCGCCGCTATGCTCATCATAACGCTTGCCCCAGATTTCATTGATCACAGCCTGAGCCAACTCGGCGCTGCGCACTCTATGCAGGGTCTGCGCCGCGTGATCGCTTTGGGGAAACAGCACACTGGTCAACAGCACCAGGGCGATACCGAGCACCAACATGCCGATCACCAGCTCTATCAGGGTGAATCCCCGCGCTTCAGCCCTCATGGATATAGCCCTCGGACTCTATGGCGATAGTCAGGGTTTCATCGGCGACCACAGAGAGGCAGGCGCCATTGCAGGCAAGGTTAGTGCGGCCCAAAGCATCGAACTGGATCTGAAAACTGTCAGCACCGTTACTTTGAAGCAGTATCCGGGTATTACGCGGCAGACTTTCGGCGCTATTGTTGCGGATGACGCTCGTACAGTCCTGGGTCAAGTGGCTGAGTTGATAGGCGCTGTTGCTGATAGAGAGCCGATAGCAACGGTCGGGATTATTGAGTGCCAACATCTGAGTCTTTTGCAACTCGGCAATCAATTCCTGTCGCAGCGTCCAGGCGCTGTAACTGCTGGAGGATACCAATTTTGGCAGCACCACGACGGAAAGTATGGCCAGCAACATGATAGTCACTACCAACTCCACCAGAGTAAATCCCCGGGTGCCTGTCCCCTTGGTCACAGCCATATGATTTCCCGCCAATTCCATACTCAGTCAAGTATGGCAAATAAGCCCAATAGTTTGAATCCTGACGTAAAAAAGGCCTGCTTGGCAGGCCTTTTCAGCTACAGGCTATTAGCAACCATTGTCTGTCAGCGTAATAGTGGGTAATGCTCCGACTGCTGTGGGAGCTACGTAAACAATCTTACAACTGGCTGCCGGATTGGTGACATCGGCTGGCGCACCACGTTGCCAAATAGTCACCTGCCCATCAGTAGTTCCATCGATAACCCAGTCATTCGAACCCGTTGCTGTTGGCGAAGTGCCGGCATCAAACCGAGCATCCATTCCTGCCTGAAATGCAGCTTGACTCGCGGCCATATAGCCAAAAACGATGGCGACATCATCGGTAGTAGCAGTCGTACCCGCGATATCCACAGTGGTAGAAGGCTGCTTTTCAACTCCGGCCAAGGCGGCTTTGGAGTAAATCAAGCTGTTGGCTCCTTGAATCGCCCCTTTCATTCCTTGCAGGGCCGAAGCTCTGGCATCTGATTGCAGATTGATAAACTTGGGCGCTGCTACCACCGCCAGAATACCGAGAATTATGATCACCACCACCAGTTCAATCAGGGTGAAACCTTGTTGTCTTTGCATAGCGCTTTCCTTTGGTTCAAAAAATTCAATTCAATCAGTTGCTGAAACTCAATACCTGGCCAGTACCCGGGTTATAGGTAATTCCCTTGGCGCCTGTGGTGTTGAGATCCGGTGCCGGTGTCGCCACCCCCGAGCTTTGATTCAGCACCAGAGATGCCACCTGATGGTAGACGCAGAGATCCAGCCCGGTTACCACAGTGCCGTTAATGGCTGTGGCGCTTGCACCTGCTCCTTCCAAGGCCCTGACGGTATAGCGTTGATCTCTGGCATCGGCACTGTAAAGCACATTCTTGGGTGCACTCTGCAACACGGTATTGAACACTTGCTGGCAACTGGCATCATCCATGGAAGTGGCCGAGGTATTGCCAGTACCGGTCGGATAGCCAAAGCGGGTATCCAGAGACACTGTCGTACCATCTAGGATCACCGAGTTGTTACGGCGACCATCGACCTCCCATTGGGAACGCACAAAACTGACTGCAGTGGCGAGGCCACCTGTTACACCTTCGAGACTGGCATCCTCGGCATCATCTGTCACATTCAAAAAACGCGGAATAGCGGTTGCAGCCAGCAGGCCCAGGATCACTATCACTATCACCAGCTCGATTAACGAGAAGCCTTGCATCTGTCGTTTCATCTAGGTTTCCTCCACCTGTTCGCCACTGATTTTAGCAGTTCCGTTAAGATAAAAAACCAACTCGGTCAATAATCTGTATCAGCTGTCAAAAAAATGACCCTGCCGGTGTCCATTTGATAACTCAGGCTCTCACCGGCAGGGCTCACATAGCGGCAGCTTTGATCCTGGCGGAGAAACTGCACCCGGATAACAGCCTTATCCGGCATGCTTCCCAGAAGCTGTTGCCAAAGAGCCACACAGCCTCTGTCATCCCGGCCGGGCGCCTGTGGCCAACCAGCCTTATTCATAGCCAATTGACCTGGAGGCTCAGGTCGTTCCAGCGTCTGCCAATCCAGTTGCATCTGTTCAGGGCGTCCCAGGCTCAGCCACTGGGATCTCACCATGGCCAATACATTCAGCAACCTGTGGTGTTCAAGCTGCAACCCTCTGGCCGACACCTGATCCACGGCTGAAAAATAACGTACTCCCAACACCGCCAGAATGACCAACAACAGCAGCAGTGCGGCCAGTCTGGCGAAGGTTCGCAGCAGATCTTCCTCGGCCTGATGCTGGCTTGGCATCAGCGGCCTCCCTTGACCACATTAAGCATGTCCCACATAGGCAGATAGATACCCAGGGCCAGGATCAGCACCACAATGGCCACTATGCCGATCAAAATAGGTTCCAGCCTGGCGGTGAGGTTCTTGAGATCATAATCTACCTCACCTTCGTAAAAATCGGCGGCATCATTGAGCAGTTGATCTATACGGCCGGTTTCTTCCCCAACAGCAACCATCTGCAACACCAGGGGCGTAAACAACTGACTCTGATTGGAAACCCTCAGCATGGATTCCCCCGCTTCGACCCCGCGGCGCATGTTGACGATTCTGTCGTGCATATAGCTGTTGTCTACGGCATCGGCCACCAAGCTGAGCGCCTGAGTCATGGGCACTCCGGCCCCCAACATCATGGCAAAACTGCGGCAATAACGGGCCAGAGTCGAGCGTTCGATTATGGAACCCACCGCCGGAATATGCAGTTTCCAGCGATCCCACTGTTTTTCGCCCTTCTCGGTTCTATGCCAATAACGCACCCCGAGTACAGTTACCACCAGCGCCACCAGCATCAAGGGCCAGTAATTGACAAACAGGTTGGAAGTACCGATAAGCAACCGGGTCGCCCAAGGCAATTCAGCACCGAAGCGGGAAAACATTTCGGCGAACTTGGGGATCACCATAATATTGAGGATCACCAGTGCCAGTGCCACCGCCAACAGAACAAACATGGGATAACGCATGGCAGACTTGATCCGTCTGCGGGTTTCCTGCTCCCGCTCGATATAACCGGACAACTGTAGAAAGGCATCTTCCAGTTTGCCCGTGTTCTCTCCCACATGAACCATGGAGACGAACAAGGCGTCGAACACATCCGGATGGTGGTTCATTGCCGACGACAGCGGCCGTCCGGCGGTCAACTGTTCAGAGACATCCTGCAATGCCTCTTTCATCCGTTTGGAATGGGTGGTTTCCGACAGCCCGGCAATGGCTCGCAGAATAGGAATGCCGGAGCGGGTCAGGGAATACATCTGCCGGGTGAATATCTGCAGCTCATCCAGGCCAACCCTACGCTTGAGCAAACCTTTGAGACTGAGATCCGGGCCAGGCTTGAGCTCAACGAGCTCCAGCGGGATCACAGCTCTGGCCAGCAGCAGATCGGCCGCCACACTCTCTGAGGCAGCATCCAATTGTCCCTTGACCTGTTCACCGCGGGCATCCCGGCCCCGATAGGCATAGAGCGGCATAATCAGACCTCATCCCGTTCCATCATCTCGGCCGCCAACGGCACTTGAGACTCGGAGACATCTTCCACCAGCTTGGCGACCTCTTCTATGGTCGTCAGGCCGCTGCGTAAATATTCCAGAGCCGATTCAGCCAGCGGGGTAAACTGTTCGCTGGCGTAAGCGGCACGGGCAAACTCATGGGGATTACCGCTGCGCATCGCCTCTATCATGGTTTCATCCAGTTCGAGGATCTCAAACACCCCGATACGACCGCGATAACCTGTACCGGAGCAGCTCTGACACCCTGTGCCCACTCTGAGCCTGGCATCGGAAAAGTCGCGCTTGCTGATACTCTGGAGCCAGACCCTGTCCTGCGGCGTGAGCTGATAATCGGTGGCGCAGTTCTTACACACCCGCCGCACCAGGCGCTGGGCTATGATGACCCTGAGGGCACTGGCCACCAAATAACTGGCCGCCCCCATATCAAGCAAACGCAGGGCACTGGTAATGGCATCATTGGTGTGCAGGGTCGAGAGCACGAAGTGACCTGTCAGGGCACCGCGCAAGCCGATTTCGACGGTTTCCTGATCCCGCATCTCCCCCACCATTATGATGTCAGGATCCTGGCGCAGGGTGGTGCGCAGTACATTGGAAAAATCCAGGCCTATCTTGTGATTGACCTGCACCTGGTTGATCCGCGGCAGTTGGTATTCCACCGGATCTTCCACGGTAATGATCTTGCTCTCAGCCTTGTTCAGCTCACTGAGAATGCCGTAAAGAGTGGTTGTCTTACCCGAACCTGTAGGGCCTGTGACCAACAACATGCCGTGGGGGCGTTTTATCTGCCGCCGTACCCGCTCGAGAATATGCGGCGGCATTCCGGTTTCATTCAGGGTCAAGAGGCCTGCCGATTGGTCCAACAGCCTCATCACCACAGACTCGCCGTGATAGATGGGCATGGTAGACATACGCACATCTATCTGATGGCCTTTGATTTCAATATGAAAACGGCCATCCTGGGGCAAACGTTTTTCCGAGATATCCAAGCCGGCCATCAACTTGAGCCTGAGCACCAGCGCTGCGGCGATATTGACCTCTTTGAGCACATTTTCCTGCAACAGACCATCCACCCGCTGGCGGATCCTGAGCGACTTGTCGCCGGGTTCAATGTGAATGTCCGAGGCGCGGATCTGTACCGCATCCTCGAAAATCGACTGCAACAGCTTAACTACTGTGGTTTCGTTGTCGCTGTCACCCTCGGTCAGACTAGCGAGATCGAACTGATCATCGGCGGCGTATTCTTCCTCCAGCTTGCCGGCCATCTGGGCAATGTGGCCGGTGCGGCGATAGAGGTTATCAAAAGCATCGAACAGCTGCTGTTCCTTCACCACCGCCAGTTTCAGGCGTCTTGGTGCCAATAGCACATCCAATTCATCCAGCGCCTGCAGATCGGCAGGATCGCTCATGGCCACCAGCACAGAATCCTTGTCGGCTTCAATCACCAGAGCCCGAAAACGCCGCGCCTGCACTTCGGACAAGAGGTTGACCACCTCGGCAGGAATAGGGCGTTTGCTGATATCGATAAAGGGAATATTCAACTGATGCGAGAGAAACTGCAGCAGCTGCTCCTCGCTGATAAAGTCCATGTCTATCAGGGTGCGCCCCAGCTTGCGGCCGGTTTGTTTTTGTTGTGACAGCGCGTTTTGCAGCTGCACCTCGCTGATAATCTGCTCCTGTACCAGGAGATCACCGAGGCGCATTTTCAACTTGGGTTTCACTGGCGGCCTCCTATCTGGGCGAGTCGGTTTTCTATGTAATCACGGGCATCCGCGGACAAACCCTGGCGCTTGAGTGCTTCCTGGTAACTGGCCTTGGCGGCATCATAATCGCCACTCGCATCCTGGGCATAGGCCAGCCCCAACCACCAGCGTCCCTGAGAGGCATCCTGCCGGATCAGGCTAAGATAACTTTGTTGTACCAAGGGCCAATCCTTGAGGCTTTGGCCAATTTCTGCCTGCAGTAGCCATTTCTCGCGCCCAAGCTCGCTGCCATCGGCTATCTGTTGCAAACTGGCAAGAGCCAGAGGCAACTCGCTGCGAGCCTTCTGCACCCGGGCCAGCAACAGCCAAAAGGTCGGTTGCTGCGGATAATTTTCGGCGCCTTGACGCAGCAGTACTGCCGCCTTGTCCAATTCGCCGCGGCCATAAAACAGCGCCGCCAGCTCCTGGCGGGCGTTGTGATTGGCATCATTCAAACGCAAGGCTTCGGCATAGGCCGACATTGCCTTGTCCAACTGCCCCAGTTCCTTAGCCTGTTGTCCCTGTTGTAATTTCTTTTGCGACAGCTCTGCCGGGGTCAGAGATACCTGAGTCACGCTCATTTTCGCCTGGCTTGGCTTGGCAGCCCCAGATGTGGATTGGGTTATCCTGCCGCTCTCATTGGGGCTGGGCTTCTGATCCAAGCCTGACTTTTCATTGCGACCAGGTCTTTCTATTTGCACTGACTGAGCCGGCTCTTGTCCAGCCTCCAGTCCGAGCTGCTCTTCCTTGGCTGCCAGACGTTCGGCAACAGCACTGGTTTCAAGGCTGTCATCGGCTCGGCTCGAGTTCAAGTTGCCTGTTTCTGAGCCATACATTTCCGGGCTTTTTGTTTCAAAGGCTGAGCCTTGAGCATTCAAGCCCGTATCAGGAGCTTTGGATTGTTCACTTGGAGCCAGGCTCTTGCTGGGAAGTTGCAGCGCCGAGTTCTGCGCCTCAGGCTCCAAACTTAATCTATCGCTGCCGTCGGCAGCGCTTGAGACTACTTTCGGCGGCGGTCGATTACGGCCCGTGGGTCCCGGCTCATACGGCACTGTCTGCGATGGCTCTGCTCGGTCACCACTTTGGTTTTGGATTTGAGAAGCGCTTTGACTGCCACTTCCCAAATAACCGCCCAACCATAACCCCAGCGCCAATAGAGAGATGCCAAGCAGCGTGCCACCCAGCAGCAACCACCAGGGATTGGCCGCCGCTTGACTGGCCTGCCCCGCCGGCACATGAGCTAAGTTGTGGGGCTGCTGGCGTTTATCCAGGTCCTTGAGCATCTGATTGACCACACTCATAACCAGACTCCCTTCATGGCATAAACCCCGACCGAGGCGCCGACTGAAGTAAGGAGCAGTGCCAGAGTCGGCCAAAACCAGCGCCAGTTGGAAGTACGGGAAGCATCTTCGGTATCCTTGATGGCGCCCTTGATATGCGCCGTTTTCACTTGCTGTTTGCCTTCACCGAAACAGAGCAGCAGCGCCTTGTGCGCCAAAATATTCACCAATCTGGGGATCCCTCTGGCAGCCACGGCGATACGTTTACTGTCTGCAGCGCTGAATAACACCGGCCCCTGATAGCCGGCCACCGCCAATCTGTGGCGCAGATAGGCATAGACTTCATCCCGGGTCAGCGGCCGCAAGCGATAGCTGAAGGTGATCCTCTGGCGTAACTGTCGAAACTCTTGCTGCGCCAGGCGCGAATCCAGTTCGGGCTGGCCGAAGATCACCACCTGCAGCAACTTGCGGCTCTCGGTTTCCAGATTGGTCAACAGCCGCAAGGCTTCAAGACTCTCATCCGGCAAGGCCTGGGCTTCATCGAGCAACAAAACAATATTGAGCCCCTGGGCACTGAGCGCCAACAGCTGCTGCTGGATAAGGCCACTGAGTTGCTGCTGATCTTTAATATCATTCACGGCAATCCCCAGCTCCTCGGCAATCGCCAGTCTGAGTTCTGCCGGGGTCAGATAAGGATTGGGCAACCAGGCGCAGCGAAACTGCTGCGGTAACTCATTGAGCAGTTTGCGGCACAGCAATGTTTTGCCGGTTCCCACTTCGCCGGTAACCTTGATAAAACCTTCACCGGTTTGCAGCGCCACCTGCAGCACCTGCAAGGCCTCCACATGGGGAGCCAACCCCAGGAAAAATCCTGTGTTGGGGGTCAGGGCAAAAGGCATGCTCTGCATGCCAAAATGCTGCAGATACATAGAAGCGGCTATTCCTGTGGATACCAGCGGTCAAGCAAGCTCTGAGAGCGTTGCAGTTCTTTTTGCCAGGTGCCATCAACTACCACGGTCGGCTTGAGCAAAATCACCAGTTCTGTCTTGCGCTTTAACTTGCTGCGGTTGGTAAAGGCTTCACCGATAAAGGGTATATCGCCCAGCAGCGGCACCTTGGATACCACTTCGGTATTCTCGCTCTTCATCAGGCCGCCAATCACCACCACATCACCGGAAAGCGCCTTGATGACAGTGTCGGACTCACGGATTTCACTCTGGGCCAAGGGCAGATCCAACGAAGAGTCACTTATCTTGATACTCTTTTTCTGCTCTTTCACATCTGTGACCGAAGGATGTACATGCAGCAAGACACTGCCGTCTTTGTCTATTTGGGGCGTTACATCCAGAGCGATTCCCGAGAAGAAGGGCGTCAGCTCCACCTCAGGTGATGTCACCGGTGTGGTGCTGGCCACTGTGGTAGAGGAGACATCTGTGACAAAGTATTCGTCACGGCCAACTTTGATCACCGCCTTCTGGTTGTTGGACGCTGTCACCCTGGGGCTGGAGAGCACATCGACATCGCCTTGGGTATCCAGCAGAGTGATCATGGCGGTGAAATCCGTACCCTTGAGTGATAAAGAGGTCACCCCTCCTATGGCCTCGGTGATCTGATCGCCAAACGAGCCCTCGCTGGTGCCAAAATTAACCTTGGTGTTACCGTCGGCCAAAGCGCTGCCAAGCACATCCTGCCACTGGATCCCCTGCTGGTAACCATCGGAGAGGGTCACTTCGAGGATCTTGGCTTCCAGAATAACCTGCCGCTGCAGATGGCTCTCGGCGGTGGAGAGGAAACTGCGAATTTGCCGTAGCTCGTCCGGATTGGCTCTGACGGTAACCAAGCCAGCCTGGGGAGTGACCACTACAGAGCGGCCGTCGCCACTGCTGCCGAGAATCGATTCCAGGGTCTTTTGCAGCTCGCCCCAGAAGTCTGTCTTGGTGCGGGAACTGATGAAGGTGCCGTTGGTGTTATTGCTGTTCTGGTCGTTGCCGTTGTTGTTACTACGGTTATTGCTGAAATTGCTGTTATTGCCGTTGTTCAGGCCATTATTGTTGAGGTTGTTATTGCTGTTGTTGTTATTGTTGTTGTCAGAGATCCTTCCCGAGCTGACCGAAGTCAGCGACAGACCGATACGCTCCATATAGAGGTAATTGACCGGGAAAGTCTCGGTTCTCAGGCCTGCCGGATAGACCCTCAGGATCCGTCCTTCCCTGCTGATTTCATAGCCATAAATGTCCTGTACTACCTGCAAGGCTTCACTCAGGGTCACGCCCTTGAGCGATAAAGAGATATTGCCGCTCACTTGTGGATGCACAGCCACGCTGAAGGGAGTGCCTTCCACCAGACTCGGGAAAAACACCCTGGCATCGACATCATTGGCCGAGACATCAAAACGCCGCTCGGTCTGCATAGGTGCGGCCAGCCCGGCCAGAAGACCATCGGCATTCAACTCTTGCTGCACACCGGGAGGCAAGCTGGCCGGAGGAGGCACTGCTGCCCTGGCATTTTGCTGCGCCATGGAATCGCGCAGCGCCTCTTTGGAGGCGGCTGGGTTGGGCCTATCCGTGGTTTGGCAGGCCGCCAGGCCCAGAGCCAACAACGGCAGCATACAGGCGAGTCTGGTTTTCATTAATGTTTTTCCTTGCGCTCGGTAATCGCTTGAAACAGATAGAGTCGGCGACCATCGGCCAGCAAAACGCTGTCCTGATCGATACGGCTTAACACCACCCCTTGTATCCTGTCTCCCTGGCGGTAGATTTGGTTATTAATCACGGCCCGCTTGCCCTGAGGTCCGCTGAGCAGGCTGCTCAGTATCAGGCCCTGTCCTCCCTGCTCCTTGGCTGGCAAATTTACTCCCTGTGCCGGCATGGTAGGGTCCCGCAAGCTGGCTGCTGCCAGATCCTGGCCGCAGAGCATCGCCAATAAGATTAAGCACTTAGCTGGATGATGCCACACTGATAAAGTCCTCATTGATGCTGAGCGTGTATAACTCAAGTTGCACACTGGCCTTGGGATACTCAGACACCCGGTAATCCAGGCGCTTCCAATAGAGCTTGTCCGGCATGTTTTCCACCGCTTGCACAAACTTGAGCACGGCGAAATAGTCGCCTTCAAACTCCAGCACTATGCCGTGACTATAGAGATTCATCTGTTGTTCATCAGCTTTGCCTACCACCAGCAAAGGTGTTGGGGCGACAGACTTGAAGCCGGTCAGCTGTATTCCTTGCACCCGTTCCAGCAAGGCGGTAAGCAATGATGGCATATAGCTGGCGGGCACCATGTCGACCATCTGGCGCTCCAGTTGTTGATCCAACGCGGCGATATCACGATTGACTTGCCCCAAGCGGGCCTTAAGCGGCGTATCAGGGTCTTCCGCCAGGCGTTGGCGATAGAGCTCCAGCTGTTGCTGACTGAGTTTGATGCTACTCTGGCCGGCATGCAGGCGTTGCAGATTGCTCTGGCGCTCCAGCCAGAAAGACTCCAGCGGCAGATACAGCAGAAACAGCAGCAATAACAGGCTGACTCCCGCCACCATGCCTCTTTCTCTTTGACTCAAACCATCAAAGGCTTGGCCCAGACGCCGAAGGAAATTCATTTCTTCACCTCCCGGGCTTCACTGGTCAGGACGAAGGCCAGTGGCTGGCCTGGCTCCCGAGCCATGGTCATGGAAGCAAACGAGCGCCCTCTCAGACTCTCGGTTTGTTTGAGCTTGTCTATCCAGCGCGGCAGACTCTGCGGATATTGGCCGAAACCTTCAAACTCCAGCTTCTCTTCTTCAAGTTTGATGCGGCTCAGCCACACGCTGCCATCGGACACTTGGGCCAACTCCTGCAGCACAGGCGCAAAGCCCTTGGACGTCATGCGCTCCCGCTGCCCAAGCTCGGTCAGCAGTAAACCCTTGAGCTCTCGCTCCTGAGTACGACGCTCCAGCTCAATGACCAGCTCGGCACTAGGCTGACGCTTGGCCAATTCGGCTTCCAGTTGTTGTTTTTGGCTCTCCAAGGCCTGTCGCTGCGACTCGACCTCAAGCAACTGCCTGGACACTTGCGTTTGCTGCCACCATCCCAAGCCGATAAGTGAGAGTCCCAGTAACAAGAACACACCAGCAATAACCAGCAAACGAACAAAACTGAGCCTTTGCTTGGGAGGCAAGAGTGAAGATGAATAGAGATTGATCCGGGTCTTGCTCATTTGCTACCCCGCTCCAGTTCCAGATAGCTGAGCTCAGCCATTTTCATACCGACATCCATGCCATTGACCGGACGCACCTGCTGGTTAAAGTTACTGGACACAAGTTGCGCCAGGGCATCGGTTTGCCCCTGAACCATGATTTCAATCGAGGCTACCGGCGCTTGTCTGAGCTGGCTTTCAAAAAAGTCCATCGAGCGCTGGATCTCCAGGCTGAGGGTATCGGCAACGCCGAACCCCAAGGATTCGGCATCGGTCTGGTGCAGTTCGGCAAATCCGCGAATGCGCCGCTGCATGTAGAGTTCACCCTCGCGCACCACAGTGAGCAGTAACTCCTGCCCGGGAATTTGGCTGATCACCAGCCTGGCCATAGGGTCTTGGCCAAAGAGGTTAGTGGGCAGTAACTCTTCGATGCTGATCCCCACCAACTCCATACCGGCCTTGTCTATTCCCTGGGCCAAAGCAGATAGGCTGCTGCGGGAGCAAACCACCACATTGAGTTTGTCACTGCTTTTAATCGGTGATTCGAAGTAGTCCAGATGGATATCGGCCGGCGGCGTGCTGACCATGTCCTTGACCGCCCAAACCAGCGCTTGAGCCATCTCATCGGCTTCTACCTTGGGCCGGTCGGCGCTCAGAAGTTGATAATGGCCAAAGCCCAACGCCAACTGCAGTTTCGAGGGGCCAAAGTCGGCATAGATAGCGGAAAACAGTGCATTCCAATCATCTTTTTGCAGTGAATAGCTGTGGCAGAGTGCACCTTGGTTGTCACTGCCGGGGCGAAAGACCCAGGCGTGATTGGCCGCGAGGAAGATGCCGGTAGCGACGCCGGATTCGGATGAGCCAAAGCTAAAAAGACGACTGATGAATGACTTGTTCGTCATAGGTAACCCTGAGTCCCTGTGAAAGTGGTTGGCCTGACCTCGGTCTTAAGGTTAACAACTTGCTGCAACCTTAAAAGTCAAGTCAATATTTTGGCGTATCCATTCTAAACACTAATCACTTCATTTTATAGGCAAATATTCTCAAACTGAGAACTGCTCTAAAGATAGGCTCACCCATGCTGATAAACAAGTCGAACGAATACAAGGCTTGTACTCTTACTCAGGCGCTGGCCGGCATAGGCTCGCTGAACCAGCTGCCCTGAGCGGCGCTGACGCCGAGTATTCTCAAAGTCTGCCACTCTTCGAACAGCTCCACGCCTTCGGCACAAACTTGTACTTCGGTGCGGTAGAGTCCACCTATCAGGCTGCGAACAAACAGCTGATTTTCGGGCCGTAAATGGATCTGCCGCACTATGGATCTGTGCAGTTTAATCAGCTCGAACCCCGTGTCCTGAATATACTGGGTGCTGATCACCTGCTGCCCCACATGATCGACACACAGGCGCGCGCCCATTTTGCGGATCATTTGCAGCCTGGAGGCTATCTTCTCCTGATTGGGCGCCGCGATATCTTCACTGACCTCGAAGATCAACCTGCCGGTCAGATCCCGGTATTCCAGCAAGGTAGTACGCAGCCAACGGATAAAGGCGCGACTCATCAGCGAATCCAGGCTCAGGTTGATGCTGAAACAAACCTTCTTGTCCGGCTCACTCGGCAGCAACTCAAACAAGACTCTTTCCAGAGTCTGGCGCTCAATTTGCGGCATCAGCCCACATTTAACCGCCATAGGCAGAAACAGGGTCGCCCGCACCAGATTGCCCTCGGGATCTCTGGCCCGGGTGAACACCTCTCTATGGTGCAGTTTGCCGTCACAATCCATCACAGGCTGGGTATAAGCGAGAAAACGCTTGTTGACCAAGGCCATTTCCAGAAAGCTGCGCCAGCGCACCGAGCCCTTGGCAAACTCCTGATCCACCGCACCCTTGTCATACATAAACCAGGTATTGATCCCCTGCAGCTGAGCCGCTCTCAGGGCCATTTCCGCCTCTTCCAGCAACTGTTGCTGACCATCGCCCACCTTGAAGTAAGCGCCGCCGAGATGATAGAAGTTGTCGGCGTTGTCCAGCTTGGGCAACACTTGGCTTTGGCAGACTTTCAGCAGTCGGATCGCCAGTTGATCGGCCTCCGCCAGGGAAATCTGGGTCACCACTATTGCAAACTGGTTATGGGAACGGCGGGCAAAGAAACTGTTGGGCTGAGACTGCAGTATCTGGCTGATGCCGTTGACGTTTTGTCTTAGCAGCTCCAGCGTCAGGCTGTCTCCCAGCTGTTGCTGCAGCAGATCCAGATCCTCCAGCTCCAACAGATAAAGCACCCCATGGGCTATCATGCCCTGTTCATTGCTCAGGGCATCGAGTCGATTCTTGAGAAACAGGCGGTTACCTATGCGGGTGTCGGGATCCAGGAAAGTATTGCTGCGGATAAACTTGTCAAATCTGGCCCGCTCTTTCTGGGCATCGGCCAGCTCTTCCAGCAAGCGACTTAGGGCGCGGTTAATCAATCTGGGTTTACCCTTGCCCGGCATCGCCAGCGCTTTTTCATGCTCACCCAAGAGGATTAAACGGCTGCGCTGTGCCAGCTCTTCAATCCCCTCCAGTTGCCGCGAATACCAGAGATAGCCGAAACGGACAAACGCCAGCACGGCACCCACGCCGACCAGAATGATCAAGACTTCGTACCAACCTGGCCTGTGCTGGGAAAACGGCTGCGGCAGTTCCAGCTCCATGCGGATACCCGGGTTGTTCTTCAGCTGTGACTGATAACGCACCAGGTTTTCTGTGCCGATATTGCCTTTATATTCAAACAATAACTTGTCGTAATGCCAGAGCTTAAAGCTGGCGGCGTTGTAAGCAATCAACATGGGAGGCAGCCAGGACTCCAGTTCCCAATTGCTGCTGGGTTGGTACTGGTTGGTCAGCATGCTTTCCAGCTCCGTGACCTTCTGTTGCTGGAACTTGTAGGTCAGCTGCAGGAAACTCATCATGGCACAGAGCAGAAACACAAACGCCACTGTCGTCAGCGACAAGAGCCAAAAACTGGTGAGTTTTTTTGTGAGAATTCGGGTGAGTTTCATCGAGGGCGATCCTGCCAGTCTTCTTATTCTTCTAAGTGTTGAGCCGCCTCACTGCGGGAACTCAGTCTGTTGATTATTCAGCAGCCATACGCAAAAGGCAACCGACAAGCTGCACAGCACGGCAAATGCCCCGTTTGCCTTGCAGAAACAACAAAGGGGCCAAACAAGGCCCCTTGGGAGTAAAGCTGCTATCAGACTTCCGGGTATTGCGGCAGTGTGTCTATTTGAGCAACCTGAGAGTCTATGGCTGCTTGCGCCACAGCCTTGGCGACTTTGGGCAACAATCTAGGGTCCATAGGCTTGGGCAGCACATATTGCGGGCCGAAACTCAACTCGCTGACATTGGGGTAAGCCGCCAACACAGATGCTGGCACAGGTTCCTTGGCCAGTTCGGCAATGGCATAAACCGCGGCTATCTTCATCTCATCATTAATGCGGCTGGCACGCACATCCAGGGCGCCACGGAAAATGAATGGGAAACAGAGCACATTGTTGACCTGGTTGGGATAGTCGCTGCGACCGGTTCCCATGATCAAATCGCTACGTATCTCATGAGCCAGTTCAGGCTTGATCTCAGGATCCGGGTTGGAGCAAGCGAAGATCACCGGCTTCTCGGCCATCATAGCCACTTCCTCGGCGCCGAGAACATCAGGGCCAGACAGCCCCAGGAACACGTCGGCCCCCTTGATCACATCCTGCAGCGTGCGCTTGTCTGTGTTGTTGGCAAACAGCGCCTTGTACTCGTTGAGATCTTCACGACGGGTATGGATAACGCCCTTTCTATCCAGCATGTAGACATTTTCACGCTGGGCTCCACACTTGACCAGCATGCTCATACAGGCGATGGCCGCTGCGCCTGCGCCCATACAGACAAACACCGCCTCTTCCAGTTTCTTGCCCTGGATCTCGAGGGCATTGATCATCCCGGCGGCAGTAACGATTGCCGTACCGTGCTGGTCGTCGTGAAACACAGGAACCTGGCAGCGCTCGATCAGCTCACGCTCGATTTCAAAGCACTCAGGCGCCTTGATGTCTTCCAGGTTGATACCGCCAAAAGTGTCGGCAATCGCTTCAACTGTATGAATAAACTCTTCAGCTGTGCGGTGTTTTACTTCAATATCAGTGGCGTCGATATTGGCAAAGTGCTTGAACAGCAAAGCCTTTCCTTCCATTACCGGCTTGGATGGCAAGGGACCAAGGTTACCCAGACCCAGAATGGCGGTACCGTTGGAAATCACGGCAACCGTGTTGCCCTTGTTGGTGTATCTGTACGCATTGGCAGGATTGGAAGCGATTTCACGTACCGGCTCTGCCACCCCCGGGCTGTAGGCCAGCGCCAGATCCATACTGGTCTCGGCGGGCTTGGTCAGCGTCACTGCGGTTTTGCCTGGAACGGGGAACTCATGGTAATCGAGCGCTTTTTGACGGAAATCTGTCATTTTTAAATCCTGAAATGCGGAATGATATTAAGTAAAAACCGTACAAACACAGGTCTGGATCACTGCAGAACTCCCTCTACAGTGACTCAAATCACAAGGCGCTAAAGATACGCGAAAAGGCATTGTTTTAAAACAGTGAGATAGAAATTTTCCGCTTAAGTCAGGCATTTTGCTTCTAAGGGGGATTTTCCAAACTTATCTGTGATGGATGAGTGGCGATTATCTGCCATTTTTTGTAGGAAAAATACAACTTACCCCGCACTATAACGGCTCTTTTAAGCGAGTTCAGCGCTAAAAGGTTGCTAAAATTACCAGATCCGGCCTGAGGTATGCCGACATAGAAGTTATTATCCAGAATAAGCCACAAATACTGTCCCTTTCTTTCAAAATCTGTCACCACACCTCTGACCAGCCGATACTGATTTAAATCCTGCTGGCCGATAGCCGAAACCGCCTTGGGCGCATAGTCGTCAAACCCCCACAAACCTGTACTCTGAGTCCGTGCTTGCTGCTCCAACTTGGCAAAGCATTCCCAAAACGGATGTTCCTGATAGACCCTGGCCATGGCAAAACCCTGTTGCAGCAGTTCCTGCTGCAACAATAAACCATCCGGAGTAAAGACATAGGCCAGAGTGCGACCATAGGGATCCAGCTTGGTTGGGCCAAACATCAGCGCCAGTTCATCCCCCGCTTTGAGCTTAGAGGCGACAAAGGCCCTGGCCTCCAGACTGTAGCGCTGGGAGAGACTGGGATACTGATGATCTATCTCGGGGACATTGACACCTATCAAGCGTATCAAGCGGCCATCTTTGAGTGTGAGGGTATCGCCATCATTGATATAGGCGAGTGTAACCTTTTCGCTGGCAGTATAGGGAATACACAGATTGCCGCTTGTGCTGGCCTGCGCCAATCCCAAAGACAGCAAACTGCCCAGCAGCAACAGACATATAATCATGCATGAATGACGCCCAAAGCCAGATCCTGAGTTAGTACTGTGCCATTGAGATATCATGGCGCCTCCCTTGGCTGTAATTGCCTCTTGGCTGAGTGGAATCACGGTCAAAATCCTTTTTTAACTCTTAACGTTGCCCCCTAGCCCCGGGTCAAGGTGATATCCGAAACATAACCGTGGGCACAACTTTGCAAGGCCTGACTAAGCATGGCTGCGGCTTCATCGGCAGTCATAAAGCTCGACGTATCCACCAATTTACCGCTACTGGGCCAGAACCCGGTTGCCATTCCGCCGGGGTAGACGGCTATCAGCTTTATCTTGCTGCCCTTGAGTTCCAAGCGCAGGGATTCCAACATGCCTCTGACAGCCCATTTTACCGCGCAGTAACTGCTCTCTCCGGCCTTGGGTTGCAGCGCCGCGGTAGACATGACAATCACCAGTGTCATGGACTCTTGCCGCCAACGGGCCAACATGGCTCTGAGCAGCAACAGAGTAGACAATAAGTTATTGTCGATAAGGGTCTTGATCTCGACCGGTGACTGAGTTTCCAGGTTACCGAAGCGGCCGCTGCCGGCACAGTGCAGCAGTATTTCGGGGGCCTCGCCCAAAGTGTCGAGCAGAGCCTCAATCGCGCTCGGATTGGTTAAATCTGTGGCTTGGCAACTGACACCAGGCAGCTCTGCCGCCAGTTGCTGCAACCTCTGTTCGCTGCGGCCGGTTAACAACAAGGACGCTCCTTCAGCATGATAACGCCTCGCCAGCGCTGCCCCCAAGCCACTGCTGGCCCCGGTGATCAATTTCATTTGCTTTGTTCTCCGACTTCAGATGGGGACTGTGGCAGAGGCCGATAGGTTTGGCTTTGCCAGTCAAATTGATAGGTTTTGCCCTGCCATTGATACAAGGTGCGATTACCTTGTTGTATCACCCTGGCGTTGGCCGGTAGGCTGGCACGACTCCCTGTGTCGGCCAAGGTTTCGAAGTGAGTCGTTACTCGCTGCGGTGGCGCCACCACCACAGGCTCCGGCTTGGGTTGCCTGCGATATACATAGGGGCGCTGCCAGCGATCTCTGTACCAAGGATCATCCCACTGCCAACGATTCCACGGGTCGTAGCGCCAGGGCGATAGCCAGGGATTGTTAACGCCCCAATACAGGCCCCAATGACTTCGTGAGCCATGGTTATGCCGGCGGTTGTCATCTTCTCTGTGAATATCCCCCTGATAGTGGCGCTCGGCATGGGAGTTATCCCAGGCAGCAGCCACCTGTGGCAAACTCATCAGTATCAGACTCAGGAAAAATGCTCGTTTCATATAGCCTCCAGGCTTCAAGGCCCGCAGCTTTCATGCTACTACGGCTGGCGCCCGGATTCATCAGTGAATCGCAGGAGAAATAAAGATGACTCAGCGTGCATTCAGCCTGTTTGTCTCTGCTCCCCCATGCGACAGCAGTTAACCGCTGCCGGGATTAATGCTATAGTGCGCGCCATTAATGCATTCGGCAGCGAGGCTATTTCCACATGAGTTTTAAGGATTTACGCAGTTTTATCGATCACCTCGAGAGTCAGGGTGAGCTCAAGCGTATCAGCTATCCGGTTGATCCTTATCTTGAAATGACCGAAATAGCCGATCGGGTGCTGCGTGCCGGTGGCCCGGCCCTGCTGTTTGAAAATCCCAAGGGCAAACAGATGCCCGTGCTGGTGAATCTCTTCGGTACTCCGAAGCGGGTCGCCATGGCGCTGGGCAAGGATGATCCCATGGCACTGCGGGACGTGGGCGAACTGCTGGCGTTTCTCAAGGAGCCCGAGCCCCCCAGGGGCTTCAAGGATGCCATTGCCAAGATCCCCATGTTCAAGCAAGCGCTGAACATGCCGCCCAAGACAGTGCGTAACGCCCCTTGCCAAGAGGTGGTGTTGCAAGGCGAGCAGGTCGACCTGACCGCACTGCCCATTCAGCACTGCTGGCCCGGCGATGTTGCACCACTGGTGACCTGGGGTTTGACCATCACCAAAGGGCCGAGACAGAAACGCCAGAATCTGGGGATCTACCGCCAGCAACTGCTGGGCAAAAACAAACTGATCATGCGCTGGTTGTCACACAGAGGCGGGGCGTTGGACTTTGCCGACTTCAAGCAGCAGCACCCAGGTGAAAAATATCCTGTGGTAGTGGCTCTGGGCAGCGACCCTGTCACTATTCTCGGCGCCGTCACTCCAGTGCCCGATGCCATGAGTGAATATGCTTTTGCCGGACTGCTGCGCGGTGAGCGCACCGAAGTGGTCAAGGCCTTGAGTTGCGATCTGGAAGTGCCGGCCACCAGTGAGATCATTCTCGAAGGTTATATCGATCCCGAAGAGATGGCGGTGGAGGGCCCCTACGGTGACCACACAGGTTATTATAATGAAACCGACAGCTTCCCTGTGTTTACCGTGACTCATATCAGTCACAGAAAAGACGCCATCTACCACAGCACCTACACGGGAAGACCACCGGATGAACCGGCCATGCTCGGGGTTGCCCTCAATGAGGTCTTCGTTCCTATCCTGCGCAAGCAGTATCCGGAAATCGTCGACTTCTACCTGCCACCGGAGGGTTGTTCTTACCGAATGGCGGTGATCTCCATCCGCAAACAATATCCCGGCCATGCCAAGCGGGTGATGATGGGAGCCTGGTCTTTCCTGCGTCAGTTTATGTATACCAAGTTTATTGTCATAGTCGATGAAGACGTGAATTGCCGCGACTGGCAGGACGTTATCTGGGCCATAACCACCCGGATGGATCCCAGCCGCGACACAGTGATGATAGACAACACACCCATTGACTATCTGGATTTCGCGTCACCCGTGGCGGGACTGGGATCCAAGATGGGCCTGGATGCCACCAATAAGTGGGAAGGTGAGACCAACCGCGAATGGGGCACCCCAATAGTGATGGACCAAGAGGTTAAACAGCGAGTGGACGAGATTTGGGAGCAGTTGGGCATAGAAGACCAAGCTACCCTATAATCCGCAATAACTGCTTTAGCCATTATTAAAATAAGCCTTCAACAGAGAGGTAAAAAGGAAGTTCGATGAATAGCATCCGCTGTAAGATAGAGAAAGTTGCCCCATTCAATGACGCTGTGTACCAAGTATTGCTGCGCCCCGAAAAACCGCTGGAGTTCAAGGCCGGTCAATACCTGTGTGTGGTAATGGGTGAGAAAGACAAGCGTCCCTTCTCCATAGCTTCGGCTCCCGGCAGCGAACTCATAGAACTTCACATAGGCGCAGCCGTCAGCGAGAGCTATCCCATGCAAGTGGTCGAGCGGCTAAGAGACAACAGCCATATCGATATCGAAGCTCCGGGTGGCGAAGCCTTCCTCAGACACCAGAGTATCAGGCCCAGACTGCTGGTTGCCGGTGGTACAGGCTTCTCCTATATCAAGAGCCTGGTAGAGCAGCAAATCGCCCTGGGGCAAAAGGTTGAAACCCTGCTCTATTGGGGCTGCCGCAATCCTGAAGCCATGTACTACGAAGCCATCGCCAGAGAGTGGCATCAAGCGCACCCTTGGTTGCACTTCGTGCCGGTAGTAGAACAGGCCGAGGCCGACTGGCAAGGGAAACAGGCCAATCTGCTGGCGCAGATACGCTCGGACTTTGTCAGCCTGGTGGGCTATGACATCTATATTGCCGGTCGTTTCGACATGGTCGGTGCCGCGCGGGAGCTGTTCCGCGAGATGGGACTGGATGAAGCCCACCTCTACGGCGATGCCTTCGCCTTTATCAAATAACTGTCTTCATCATTATTCAATAATGGCCGCTGCCAGCGGCCGCTATTTTTTGCCACCATTAATGTGTGTCAGCTCTCATCCACCGGGGTGCACAGTCCCAGCGCTCTGACATAGAATAAACAGATACACAGAAACCCCGGACACAATGGAGTTCCCATGAGTCATCCTCAAGTCACATCACTGAAACTGAAGCGTAAATCCAAACTGCTCGAGATAGGCTTCGATGATGGCAGTCAGTATCAACTGAGCTGCGAATTTCTGCGGGTTCACTCTCCATCGGCCGAAGTACACGGCCATGGCAACCCCAAGCTGGTGACTCACAAGAAAGAGGTCAACATCAGCGCCATTGAGCCGGTCGGCAATTATGCGGTGAAGCTGGTATTCGACGACGGCCATGATACCGGCCTCTATTCCTGGCAGATACTGCACCAGCTCTGCACCCAACACACCGAACTCTGGGAACAATATCTGGCTAGGCTGCGTGCCGAAAAGGGCAGCCGTGAAGCCCTGATCAGCATGAATATCAAATATAACTGAGGAAGGTGCGAACAAATTCCACGAGGACTTATTCGTACCTTTGCTAGCGGATCAGCGAGCCCAAAGGCAGCCCGCTGAGCGCCCTGGCATCCTGCTTGGAAAACCAGGTGTCGGGTAATGTCACCTGCTGCCACAGCTCCCGGCACAGCGATTGGCTGTCCTGCCAATTGCCGGCCAACAGCCAAGGCACCAGCAGATCGCCCACATCCGGGTAGTTAATCGGCTCAGGGCTACCCCGTTTGAGCCAACGTTTCACCGTTTGCGGCTCCAGCGTCATCATGCTGTCGGCCGCTGCCAGCAGCTCCAGGGCGGCCACATTCGACAGCTGTTCAAACTGCCCAAGCAAGGGTTTAACCAAGAGCTTTTTACCCAGGGTCAGGGCTTCACTGGCCAGTTCAAATCCGGCATTGGCTATCACCCCACCGCAACTGGCGAGATCGGCCTTGAAGCCTTCACGATCAAAACCATGCCACAGAATATGCTCAGGTAAAGCAACTGGCGCCGCCTGGCTGTGATACACCATAAAACGGTAGTCATGGAAAGGGTGCAACAATTCGGCAATAGCTTGTGGGCTCTCAAACGGCAGATACACCAAAATATCGTGCGAATGTTCCACTGTGCAGCGGCTGACATCGACAAAGGGCGGCAATATCGGATAACCAAAGTGATGCCAGTGACACCCCAATGCCTGATCCACGGGAGCGAAGTTTTCCAGCAACCAGTCGTTGAACCAGGAGTTCCCCACCTTGGGCACAGGGTATTTGAGAGAAGCCTGATGACTAATGCCTATACTGGGCACCCCCTGACGCCTGGCGGCCCAGGCCGAAACTGGCTCAAAGTCATTGAGCAAGAGATCATAGCCACTGAGATCCAACTCGCGAATGTCCCGCCAAAGCTCAATGGCGGAATTGTGCATCAGTGTCTTGGGGATGCTGACCCGTCCCTTTTGAGTAACAAAAGTCAGCCCGGCACAGACCCGGTAATCGCCGAAGGCCTGCATATCAAAAAACTGCTGCGGCTGGCGACCACTGAAGAAATAATCAACCTGAATATCGTGCTTTGCCAAGGCTTTGGCTACTACTCTGGCGCGACTCAAATGGCCATTCCCTGTGCCCTGAACGCCGTAAAGTATCCGCATTGATAGTCCTTATATCCAAACTACTGCTATGAGAGTGGCACTGCAGCCCAAAAGGGCACCGGCCAAGATATCGAGAGGGTAGTGAACACCGAGAAACACTCTGGAAACCCCAACCAGGCCAGCCCAGATAAATGCCGGCACTGCCAGCAGCGGGTAAATTTGCCATACCGCACTGGCGAACACGAAGGCACCCGCCGTATGGCCGGACGGCAGACTGAATTTGTCAGAGGGCTCAAAGCTGGCCCTGAAGCCCACCAGAACCTGATGACATGGGCGTTTACGGCGAATGGCATTTTTGAGTAACAGGTACAAAGGCAATTCCACTGCATACGCCAACAGCAACAAAGCGAAGAAGCGCTGTCCATCCTGCTCCAGCAACATAAGCAGCGCCAGACACAGGTAGAGCGGACCATTACCCGATGCAGAAAACTTGAGGGCGCTGGCTTCCAGATCATGCTTGCGGCCAAATTGTGTCAGCGCACGAAAGGTTCGAAGATCGAGTTCAGCAAGGTAGGTAAACATGGCTGAGGCTCCTTCTGTGGACAGTAAGGAGCCGGGTCAAGGGCTCCAATCTGTGTAGCAGTAAAGAGCCTAGTCAAGGGGTGTGACGGACAGGTGACACCTGCCCTAAGCTTTTATGACATCAGGCAGTGACAGTAGCCCGGCCACGATAGATTTTGATCAAATGATAGATGTTGATACAAGCCACAAAGGCGTTCATCCCCGCTACCGGCCAGGCAGAAATAGCGGCACCGTAAATCACAAACAGGGTACAACCGGTAAAGTTGATCCAACGCAGCCAGATAATGTCCTTCATCATCAGTGAAATAGCCACCATGATGGAGGCAAAATAGCCAACGATTTCAACTGTGTTAAGAGCTTCCATAAGGCACCTCATTAAGGCCCTCTGCCGTCCATAAGCCTGACGGGGGATCCGTGCCCCTAAAGCAGGTTAAAGTTAAGTAAGTTTGAATGGTGCCAATGCTAACAAAAGTCACAACAGAGTTGTAATAAAAATACGTTATTTAATGAGCTGCATCAAAAAACGCTGCATATATAGACAGGAGTTACGAAATATTACCACGCAAATGTTAACGGAGAGAAAATCCAGCAATACCGTGATTGATAACACTTTTCTTTTCAAGAATCCCTTATATACTGGCACTTAGTGCGTTATCCCGCGGTCTTGTCAGACCCTGCGGTTCAACAGGAGTGTAAATATGGAATACAACACCTCAGAACTTTGTGACATGTACCTGGATGTTGTCGATGTCGTCGAGCCCATGTTCAGCAACTACGGTGGCTGTAGTTCATTTGGCGGCTCCATTAGCACCATCAAGTGTTTCGAAGACAACGGCCTCATTCTCGATGTATTGCAGGACGATGGCGAAGGAAAGGTTCTGCTGGTAGACGGTGGTGGTTCTCTGCGCCGGGCGCTGATCGATGCCTCAATTGCCGAGGTTGCGGTCAACAACAACTGGGAAGGCATTATCGTTTACGGTAGCGTGCGCGATGTCGATGCCCTCGAAGAGCTGGATATAGGTATCCAGGCTTTGGCCTCCATTCCTGTTGGTGCCGATGGTAATGCCATTGGTGAAGTGGACATTCCGGTGAACTTCGGTGGCGTCACCTTCCTGCCGGGCGATCATATCTATGCCGATAACACTGGGGTGATTCTTTCTCCCGAGCCTTTGGATATCGACTGATAACGACCTCTGCACAAAAGCCGGTCTCTGCCGGCTTTTTTGTTGCCTTTTGCTCAGCCTCGGCCAGAATAGAGGCTATTCTTGCCCCGTCAGAGAAAGGGATATTCTATGGAACTGCCGCTCTCCCCCATCACGCAAGCCAAGCTGGCTCAATCTTTCAGCCCCAGAGAAGGTGAAACCCGTCTGGGTCAGAAAGTGCGCCTGCTGCCAGGCGCGGCAAGCTATATGGATGCGCTGACCCAGGCCAGAGCCGCAGGCGCCCGTTTTGCCATTATCGGAATCAAGGAGGACCTTGGGCCCAGGGCTAATCTGGGGCAAGGCGGTGCCAACCAGGCCTTTGACGCCATGTTGCCGGCGCTGCTTAATCTACAGTCCAACCGCTTTTTAAGTGGTGAAGAATGCCTGCTGCTGGGGGAAATCACCCCGGTTGCCAATGCTGCCAATGATTGTCAGCAACTCAGACAAGAGGTGGAGTCTCTGGATCAGCAGGTCATCGAAGCCCTGACTCCGGTTTTTGCCGCCGGGCTTGAGCCCATTGTCATCGGCGGTGGCCACAACAACGCCTTCGGCTTACTCAGCGCCGCCCGGGCGGCATTATCCAAGCCGCTGGCGGCGGTCAATCTGGATCCTCATTCAGACTTCAGGTTGCGGGAAGGTCGCCACAGTGGCAATGGTTTCAGTTATGCCGCGGCCAACGGCGCCCTTGGGCATTATCACGTGCTCGGGCTGCATGAACTGAAAAACAGTGAAGCCAATCTGGAACAACTTACGGCATTTGGAGGCAGTTGGCACAGCCTGCAACAGATTTGGGTACGTCGCGAGCTGAGTTTAGAACAGGCACTGAGCGACATTGCCCGCCAGCTGCGTCATACAGGTCTACCGGTCGCCATAGAGCTGGATCTGGATGCCATAACCCAGATGCCTTCCAGTGCCTCAACCGTTGCCGGTATTCCGTTGTTGGATGCGGCACATTACGTCAGCCATATGGCGCGCCACACCCCAAGTGTTTATCTGCATCTGGCCGAAGGCGCCCCGGCATGCCACGACGCAGGTTTAGCCGCCGGCTACAAGGCCGTCGGTCAGTGCCTTGCCGAACTGATTTACGCCTATCTACAGGCCAAACAGGTCTGAACACTGCCACACTCTTTTCGCTTTAGCACCGCCAAGCTTGCCCGTGCTCAAATAGGCAGGACGGCTAAGCGAAGTTCAGCCGCAATAGGGAATGCTATGGCGGCTGGGGCTATTCACCCCCGGCGGATATTGTGGTCTAATGCGCAGTCTGGCCTGGGGCCAACAGCATTTTTTACTGCGGCGATCACAGCTTGGCCGCACAAAGATTCAGCAAGCTGTACCAATAGCTTACACTCGCTGCAATACGAGCTAGTCATAGGAATACACTGATGTCTGAAGACTCACCAAAGAGTACACATTTCGGGTATAAAACTGTCGAAGCTGATAAGAAGGCCGACCTGGTAGCCGGAGTCTTCCATTCCGTTGCCACTAAATACGACATCATGAACGATGTTGCTTCTTTTGGTATCCATAGATTCTGGAAACGCTTCACCATTGAGTGCGCCGGTGCCCGTCCGGGAATGAAGGTGTTGGATCTGGCCGGTGGTACCGGTGATTTGACCGCCAAGTTCTCTCACCTGGTGGGTGACAAGGGTCAGGTTATCCTGGCGGATATCAATGATTCCATGCTCAAAGTCGGTCGCAGCAAGCTGCGCGACAAGGGCATAGTGGGCAACGTCAGTTATGTACAGGCCAACGCCGAAGCACTGCCCTTCCCGGACAATCACTTCGATATCATCACCATCGCCTTTGGCCTGCGTAATGTGACCGACAAAGACGCGGCGCTGCGCTCCATGCAACGTGTGCTCAAGCCAGGCGGTAAGTTGTTGGTATTGGAGTTTTCCAAGCCACAGCATGAGATCATGCGTAAAGCCTACGATCTGTATTCGTTCAAGATCCTGCCCAAGATGGGTCAGCTGGTTGCCAAAGATGCCGACAGCTACGAATACCTGGCCGAGTCCATCCGTATGCACCCGGATCAGGAAACCCTGAAACAGATGATGCAGGATGCCGGCCTGGAGCAGGTGGATTACATCAATATGACCGACGGCGTAGTGGCTCTGCACCGAGGCTATAAGTTCTGAGATGAATGAGCTGAGCCTGACATCCCAGTGGCGGCTGCTGTGCTGCGCCGCTCTGGAGATGGCGCTAGAGAAAGTCACCGACCAAGCCGAGGGCGAATATGCCCGGTTGAAATCGCTGCACGGTAAAGTCCTGTGTCTGCAACTCAGTCAACTGAACTGGCCGCTTTATTTAGTGTTTGCCAAGAAAATTCAGGTGCTTTCCAGCTATGAAGGGGAGGTGGCGGTTACCGTCAAGGCCGATGCCACCACCCTCTACTGCCTGGGCGAAGGCGAAAGCCTCACCGAGCTTATCAAACAAGATAAGCTGGTGATCGAAGGGGAACTCGCCTTGCTGCAAACATTCAGCCATTTTCTGCAGCAGGTCAGGTTTGACTTTGCCGAGCCTTTGTCCCGGTATCTGGGCGATGCCCCGACTCATATCTTGTTAAGTGGTCTGCAGCGAGCCAAGGCAGATTTAAGCCGGGTTTTTAACAAGACCCAATCCCATCTGGCGCAATTAACCACCGAAGAGTACAGATTAGCCCCTCATCGGCTTGAATTTATTCACCATTGCGACAAAATTGACGAGCTTGCGGCCGCCACGGACGCTCTGGAACAACGACTCGCCAATTTGAAGGACAAGAAAAGCCCATGAGTTTCGCCAGTATCAAGAGAGGATATCAGGTTATCAGCATTGCCCTGCATTATGGTTTGGACGAGCTGTTGCCGAAAAAGTTGACCCCTTGGTACTTCAAACTCTGGCGCCGCAGTCTGTTCTGGCTGCGCAACAAACATAAATCCAAGGCCGGTGGTGAACGGCTGAAACTGGCCATGCAAGAGTTGGGGCCGGTTTATATCAAGTTCGGCCAGATGCTCTCCACCCGTCGCGATCTGCTCAGCGATGAATGGGCCCATGAATTGGCCATGTTGCAGGACAGAGTCCCGCCATTTGACTCCAAGCTGGCGCGGGAAGCCATTGAAGCCGAACTCAAGGCCCCCATAGAAACCCTGTTTGACGATTTTGACGATACCCCGTTGGCCTCGGCATCTATTTCTCAAGTGCACACGGCAACGCTCAAGTCCAACGGCAAGCCCGTGGTTCTCAAGGTATTACGCCCCAATGTAGAGCAAAACATTCTCGCCGACTTGCAGCTGATGAGCCAGAGTGCCAATCTGCTGGAAACCATTCTCGGCCCGGATAATCGCCTGCGCCCAGCCGAAGTGGTGGAAGACTACCGCACTACCATTCTGGGAGAGCTCAACCTTAAACTGGAAGCGCTCAACACGGTCAAGCTGCGCAACAATTTTATCGACTCCAACGCCCTCTATATTCCCTATGTTTATGAAGAGCTGTGCTATCCAAGGCTGATGGTGATGGAGCGCATCGAGGGGATCCCGGTTTCGGACGTTGCCGCGCTCAAGGCACAGGGTACCAACCTCAAGCTGCTGGCCGAGCGTGGGGTGGAACTCTTCTTTACCCAGGTCTTTCGCGATAACTTTTTCCACGCCGACATGCACCCGGGCAACATCTTTATTTCCCGCGAGCACCCGGAAGATCCTTTCTATATAGGTCTGGACTGCGGCATCATGGGGACGCTCAACGACACGGATAAACGCTATCTGGCGGAAAACTTCCTTGCCTTCTTCAATCGTGATTACCGCCGTATCGCCCAGCTGTATGTGGAATCCGGTTGGGTTTCGGCCGATACCGACATTCAGGCCTTCGAGCAAGCTGTCAAAGTGGTGTGTGAACCTATGTTCAACAAGCCGCTGGATGAGATCTCCTTCGGCCATGTGCTGCTGGAACTGTTCCGTACCGCCCGCCGCTTCCACATAGTGGTACAGCCACAGTTGGTCTTGCTGGAAAAGACCTTGCTCTATATCGAAGGCTTGGGACGTCAGCTCTATCCTCAGTTGGATCTGTGGCAAACGGCCAAGCCTTTCCTCGAACAGTGGATGGCCGAACAGGTCGGTCCAAAGGCAATGTTCAAAAAAGTGCAAACACAATTGCCCTTCTGGTCTGATAAACTTCCAGAGTTTCCGGAGCTGATATATGACAATCTGAAGCTGGGGCGAAATCTCCTTGGAGCTCAGCAGCAGATGTTGGACAAATATCTGAAGCACCAGCAGAAAGCGCACAAGAGCAATTATTTGTTAATCACATCCGCAATTTTGTTGATCTGTGGCACGATTTCACTCAGTCAGGACGCTACACTGTGGCCTTCCTATGTCAGTATGGGAGCCGGAGCAATCCTGTGGTTTATTGGATGGCGATCCAGGCCCAAAATTAAGAAATTTTAATTAGTACATTTTAATTAAAGGTTCATAATTGAACCAAGATTATCTAAGAGGAAACCTTCATGGGTGGTATCAGTATTTGGCAACTTCTCATCATCGCGTTAATTGTAGTGCTGCTGTTCGGCACCAAGAAGCTGCGTTCACTGGGCGGCGACCTCGGCGGAGCAGTCAAGGGATTCAAGAACGCCATGTCCAGTGACGATGACAAGAAGGCCATCGAGGACACTTCTGCACAGAACACTCAGGCAGACCCCAAAGCACAGGCGGCTGATAAGAAGCCAGAGTCCAAGGACAAAGAACAGGCGTAATTCCCTATGTTCGATGGTATCGGCTTTATGGAGCTGCTGCTCATCGGGGTATTGGGGCTGGTCGTTCTCGGCCCCGAACGTCTCCCGGTAGCGGTACGTTCAATTACCGGTTGGATCCGTGCCATGAAACGCATGGCCAATTCGGTCAAAGATGAACTTGAGCAGGAGCTCAAGATCGAGCAGTTACATGCAGACCTGAAAAAGGCCGAGAGCAAGGGCCTCAGCAATCTGTCTCCCGAACTGCAGGAGTCTATCGACCAACTGAGAGAGGCGGCCCAATCGGTCAACCGTCCCTATCAGGTTGAAGACAGCAAATCTCCAGCCCAGGAAGCACCCAAGGCAGAAGCCGCTGTCGAGGAGAAGACACCTGCCACCGAGACGGCTCCCAAGCCGACAGGTACTGACACTAAATAATGGGTAAAGCATGTCGCAACAGCAGCCATTAATCAGCCACTTGCTGGAACTGCGCACTAAACTGCTCAGAGCTATAGCAAGTGTGCTCATCGTGTTTATCGCCCTGGTTTACTGGGCAAACGACATCTATCACTATATGGCGATCCCATTGATGCAGTCACTGCCGGATACCGGCAGCATGATTGCAACGGATGTGGCCGCACCGTTTTTCGCTCCCTTTAAACTGACGCTGGTACTGTCTTTTTTCATTGCTGTACCCTATGTGCTGTATCAGATCTGGTCCTTTGTTGCGCCTGGACTGTATAAACATGAAAAACGTCTGGTAGTCCCGCTATTGTTCAGCAGTACTTTGCTGTTTTATTTGGGGATCGCCTTTGCTTATTATGTGGTGTTCCCGGTTGTATTCGGCTTCTTTACCAGTGTGGCTCCGGAAGGGGTTCAGGTTGCGACCGATATCAGCAGTTATTTGAGCTTTATTCTGAAGCTGTTCTTTGCCTTTGGTTTGGCATTCGAGATCCCGGTCGCGGTGATTTTGCTGTGCTGGGCCGGTGTCACCACTCCGGAAGACCTGAGAGCCAAACGCCCCTATATCGTTGTCGGCGCTTTTGTGGTGGGCATGTTACTGACACCTCCGGATGTTATTTCTCAGACTATGCTGGCCGTGCCAATGCTGTTATTGTTTGAGGGCGGACTCTTGGCTGCCCGTTTTTACAGCAAGGCTTCGGATGAATCAGACGAGGACGAGACCGAAGAAAAACAAGCGTAATCAGCGGGCAGCAAGGGTAAAAACAAGAATAAAAGAAGGATGATATTCATGCGTTTAACCTGGATTGCTGCCTCTACTGCTGCACTGCTTTGTTTTCAGGCTCAGGCCGGAATAGAACAGCAATTGGCTCAGTGTGCCTCCCTATCTGACAAGCTTGACCGGCTCATCTGTTACGATGAGCTGGCTGCCAAAGTCACCCATGCAAAAGTCACCCCTACAGAGGCTGCAGTGGTTGCCGCTGCGCCTGTGGCCAAGAGTGTCCAGGCCGATCCTGTGGCCGACTTCGGTGCCGACAACCTGGAATCCACTATCCAGGCCAGCAAGAAAAACGAAGTTGCGAAGATTTTCCTGACCATCAGCGAGGTCGGTAAAGACCCCTATGGTGCCCTCAAGATCAGCTTCAGTAACGGTCAGGTTTGGAAACAGACCGACAGCCGCAATTTCCGCCTGGAATCCGGGCAGAAAGTTTATATCGAAAAAGCCGCCTTAGGCTCATTCCTGTTGGGAACTGAAGGGCGCAATAGCACTATCAGGGTCAAGCGACTGCAGTGAATCAATACCTGGATATCGCTGTCAATCTGATTGGCAGCCACCTGGAACAAGATCTCAATCGAGTTATCAATGAAGCGGCGGACCAAGGTGTTTCGCCGCTTATCCTTATTGGCAGCCATCTGGATGAAAGCCGAAGTTGCATCCAGGTTTGCCGACAATACCCCAAAAAAATCTACACCACAGCTGGTGTCCACCCCCATCATGCCAGCCAGTGGCAGACGGAGAGCGCCGCCGAACTGAGACAGCTGGCCAGGCAACCTGGAGTCGTTGCCATAGGGGAATGCGGCCTGGACTACAACAGGGACTTTTCGCCGCGCCGGCTGCAGCGCCAGGCTTTTGAGGCCCAGTTGACACTGGCGGCAGAACTGCAATACCCGGTACTGATGCACCAGCGCGATGCCCATGATGACTTTTTGGCTATTTTGGATGACTATCTGGAAGCACTACCGGCGGCGCTACTGCACTGCTTTACCGACGGCCCCAAACAGGCCGAGGACTATATTGCCAGAGATCTGTACCTGGGCGTGACAGGTTGGGTTTGTGATGAACGCCGGGGGAAGGACTTGGTAAACGCCCTGTCCTTGATCCCGGATAACAGATTATTGCTGGAAACCGACAGTCCCTATCTACTGCCACGCAGCATGAGACCCAAGCCCAAATCCGGCCGCAATGAGCCCAAATATCTGCCTTATATCGCCCAGGCTGTCGCCGACATCCGCGGTCAGTCGCTGGACAGTCTTGCACGCCAGTGCTATAGCAACAGCTTGCGTTTCTTTAAGCTGGAGAGCACCCATGGCTAATGCTTACTCTGTACTGCTGCTCTTCTGTAGTTTGCTGTCTCTGGCGGTTAACGCCGAGCCCAGCGTCGAAGTTTCAGCCTCAAAGGGGCTGGATTCGGACTTGCGCCCCAGTGCCCGAGTAACAGAGCAAGGCCCAGATAGTCGCCTCAGCCAGGTGCTCAACCTGCCGGATTCGGCCTGGCACCCAGCGAATGACTACAGCTTTGTCGACATGGGAACCGATGGCCTCTGGTTCAACTTTAGCCTCTACGCCGATGAACCCGGCAGTTTCAACAGAATATTGGCCTTCAATAATCCCAGTATGGACAGGCTGGAGGTTTACCACTACGTCAATGGTCGTCTCAAACGTCAGTTGACTCTGGGAGATACCCAACCCTTTGGCCACAGAAGCATATTGAGTACCGACTTCCTCTACGCCTTTGACATCAGGCAGCAGGAACTGCACCAATTTTGGTTGAAGCTGACCACGGCCGGCAGCAGCTATCTGCCTATTCACCTCTGGGAGCCATACGCGCTACTGCAAAGCCATGAAACCCGCAATATGCTCAATGGCATACAGTTAGGCGCCCTGGCCGCTATAGGCTTGTTTGCACTGTTCATTGCAGTGACTACCCGCTCCTTCAGTTACAGCTATTACGCCGGTTATGTGCTCACAATGACCCTATTAGTTGCCTGCATCAATGGCACGGCATTTCGCTACCTATGGCCCAATGTGCCACAGTTGCAACAGTATGTGATCCCTTTGTTGGTTCCTTTGGTTATCGCCTTTGGGATCCTCTTTACCGAGAAGGTATTACAGCTCAAGTATCACAGCATTCGCATGTTGAGGGCCTGTCGCTACACGGCGGCCTGCGCCATACTGCTGATGTTCGCGACTGTGCTTATCGATTATGCACTCGCCATCTATATTGAGATCATCTCAGTGATGTCAGTGAGTTTGATGTTGCTGATTTTCAGTATCCTGCAAGCGGTGCGTGGCAATAAACTCGCCAAGCTCTACACCGTCTCCTGGAGTGGAATGACGCTGGGGATCTTCGTCTCCTGTCTCATGTATCTGGGTCTTATCAAACTGCCCTTGATGCCACAAACGCCAGTGTTATTGGGGCTTACTTTCGAGGTAGTGTTTATGGCAGCGGTGCTGGCAATACGCTACAACGATGAGCGCAAGGCCAAGCAAAGAATTCAGCAGGAAGCCCTGAAACAGGCAGAGCGGATCCGCGAAGCCAGGGAAGAAACCCTGAGGATGGAAGCCGAGAGCAACGAAAAGCTGGAGCGTATGGTGCAAGAGCGCACTCTGGAGCTGGAAATCGCGCTCAGAGAGCTGAACGAAGCCAACCAGAAGCTCACCGAGCAGGCCACAATAGACAGCCTTACCGGAGTTAAAAATCGTTCTACCTTCGACAAGCGTCTGCAGGCCGAAGGGCGGATCAGCCGTCGGCAACAGACGCCGCTGGCACTGCTGATGCTGGACATAGACAGGTTCAAGACCATTAACGACAAGCATGGCCATCTGGCCGGCGATCAAACCCTTAAGAGTATTGCCGATACCCTCAAGAATATCCTCAGGCGTCCAAGTGATCTGGTATCACGTTTTGGCGGTGAGGAGTTTGCTATTATATTGCCCAATACTGATACTAGCGGGGCCTTGAGAGTGGCAGAACAGATACGTCACGCCATCTCGGCCTTGGATGTCAGTTGGGACAAACAGACTATCCCTCTGACGGCAAGTATCGGCGTCAGCGTCGCCATCATAGAGTCGGACATGCACATCACCCAGTTGCTGGAGCAAGCCGACAAGGCGCTGTATCGTGCCAAGAATTCAGGTAGGGATCGGGTCTACGCCTTCGATCCCGAGCAAGATACCCTTTCAGATCCAGCCAGGAGCCCAAAGTGAACATAATTACCAGTGCCTACCCACAGCGTCGTATGCGCCGTATGCGCAAGCATGAGTTCAGCCGCCGCCTGATGGCTGAAAACCAGTTGACGGTCAATGACCTCATCTACCCCATGTTTGTACTCGAAGGCAACAAACGTACCGAGTCGGTGGCCTCCATGCCAGGCGTTGAGCGTTACAGCATAGATCTGCTGCTCAAGGAAGCCGAGGAGCTGGTAGAGCTGGGGATCCCCTTGATTGCCCTATTCCCCGTCACGCCGGCGGAGAAAAAGTCCCTGATGGCCGAAGAAGCCTACAATCCCGATGGTTTGGTGCAAAGAGCCGTTCGTGAGCTCAAGGCAGAGTTCCCTCAGCTGGGCGTGATGACAGATGTCGCGCTGGACCCCTACACCACTCATGGACAGGACGGCATCATCGATGAGACCGGTTATATTATCAATGACGTCACCACTGAAATTCTGGTGAAGCAGGCGCTGTCCCACGCCGCTGCCGGTGCCGATATGGTGGCTCCTTCAGACATGATGGATGGTCGCATAGGCGCCATACGTCAGGCGCTCGAAGCCGCCGGCCATGTCAACACCCAGATTATGGCCTACAGCGCCAAGTATTCTTCTAACTATTATGGCCCCTTCCGCGATGCAGTCGGCTCTGCAGGCAACCTCAAAGGCGGCAACAAACACAGTTATCAAATGGATCCGGCCAACTCGGACGAAGCACTTCATGAAGTCGCCCTGGATATCCAGGAAGGTGCCGATATGGTAATGGTGAAGCCAGGCATGCCTTATCTGGATATAGTGCGCAGAGTCAAAACCGAGCTGGGTGTGCCGACTTTTGCCTATCAGGTCAGCGGTGAATACGCCATGCATATGGCAGCAATTCAAAACGGCTGGCTGGCAGAAAAAGCCATAGTGATGGAATCTCTACTGTGCTTCAAACGCGCAGGTGCCGATGGCATTCTCACTTACTTTGCCAAGCAGGCCGCCCAATGGCTGAAAGACGCCAAGTAAATTGAGCTCCAAAGCCGCCTTCAAGGCGGCTTTTTTGTATTTGTCCCATTCCCGGCATGAGTTAATTCCCCCGCTGACTCCCCTGTTGGTTCAGATCAAAATTATTTAGTGATCTTGCTAACATACATAGTGTTTGTCTCTTTGCCATATCCCTCACCAATGGTTGAATCAGGGTATGGAGTCACCCCACCCGAGGTAGTATGATGCACCAGAATGTAAAAGCGTTACTCGCCACCACCGCGTTATTCTTCAGTTGCCAGGTTATGGCCAATGGCGGTTGTGGTTTCGAAGACAAACAGGAAGGCTTTATCGCCACCTGCAGCGAGGAGAAACAGGAAGTGATCTTAACGGGCGCAGTCGAAGCACAGAAACTGGTGACAGAATTACCCGAATTCAGCAGTGGCTACCAGAGTTATCAGGTAGAGACAGATGCCTTGGCTCCAATAAAAGCCGTCGATAAAGCTACAGAAATTGTAGTCATCATAGGTACCTGGTGCCCGGACTGCCACAGAGAAACACCACGCTTTATCCGTATCATGGAGCAAGTGGCCAACCCTAATATCCAAGTGCGTTATATCGGGGTAGATCGCCAGAAAAAGGATCCGGAGGGCCTGGCCGCCCAATATGACTTCCAGCGGATCCCAACCTTTATTGTGCTTCAGGATGGCAAAGAGATTGGCCGTATCGTTGAACGCCCGGAAGTCTCTCTGGAGCAGGATCTGGCCAAGATCCTCAAGTAATCTTTCAAGCCACTATGCCGGGTAACCTATGGTGCACTCGGGCCGTAGCAGCCAAAAATGAGAAAAGGACCTGATGAAGGTCCTTTTTACTGTGCCGGTGCTAAAGACTGCCGTTTGGCCAACATCTGCAACACCCCTTCGCGCAAAGCGCCGCCGGATAAATGCAGACGTTCAATACCCAGCAGTTCAAACAGCGCCAGCAGAATAGCGATACCGGACGCAAAGGTCGGTGCTCGCTCGGGGCAAAGGCCGCTGATCCCATTCAGAGTCAGGCTCTCCTGAGCCAACAATTCCTGCTTCAGTGATTCCAACACCGTCAGGGTCAGAGTTTCCGACTCCTGCCTGTGCTGCAACACTTCAACCACTGACTGCACTGCTCCGGAAGCACCGACCACCGAATGCCAGCCCAGCGCTTTCAAAGTCGATTTGTGTTCAGCCAAGGTCTGATCCACCCTGTCTCGCACATCGTCAAAGTCCAGCGGTTGCAGGGGAGCTGAGGTGAAAAAGCATTGATTGTAGGTGACACAGCCTATGGGCAGGCTGGTTTTAAACAGCACCTTTTCACCGTCACCCACAATAAACTCGGTACTGGCGCCACCTATATCTATCACCAGGCGTCGCCCTTCACCATGAGTGGTCGCCACCATGCCTTGATAGATAAGTTCGGCTTCGCGCATACCACAGATGATCTCTATCGGGTGACCTAATATTTGCAAAGCACGACGATTGAATTCATCGGCATTGCTGATACAGCGAAGGGTTGCTGTGGCAATGACGGCCACATTGGCATCATCGACTTGATGCTCGACGAGCATATTGGCGAACATGGCTAGGCAATCGAGGCCACGTTCGAATGCCGCCAGGTTGAGACTGCCATCGGCCTCGATTCCCTCGGCCAATCTCACCTTACGTTTGTATTTGGCGAGAACCTTGGGCTGGCCGCCGACAGTACGGGCAACCAGCATATTGAAGCTATTGGAGCCAAGGGTTATGGCTGCGTAGGCGGGTTTCGGCATTCAGGAATGTCTGCGGGTCCTGTCGTGACGGGGCGGACGACCGCCGCTACGATGGGCTCCCTGAGGACGTCCCTGGCCGCGATCACGGGTATTACGTGGTCCGGCATGCTTACGATGAATACGAACCGGTGCTGGAATATCATCGAGCAAAGCTTCGGCATCGTAAGAGGTTACCGGAATCGAGTGCTTGATATAGTCTTCGATAGCCGGCAGGTTGAGGGCGTATTCTTCACAGGCAAAGCTGACTGAAACCCCTTTGGCACCGGCACGGCCGGTACGACCGATACGGTGAACATAGTCTTCACAGTCATCAGGCAGGTCGAAGTTATAGACATGGGACACATCAGAAATATGCAGGCCACGGGCCGCTACGTCTGTGGCTACCAAAATATCCAGATCACCCTTGGTGAACAGCTCCAGGATCTTAAGACGTTTCTTCTGCGGCACATCACCGGTCAGCAGACCGACTCTGTGACCATCACCTTCGAGCCAGCCCCAGAGGTTCTCACACTGATGCTTGGTGTTGGCAAAGACTATCGCCTTATCCGGCCAATCTTCCTCTATCAGAGTAAGCAGCAGTGGGATCTTGTCCTTCATCGAAGGATAGAACAGCTCTTCCTTGATGTTTTTTGAGGTCTTCTCTTCCGGTGCAATTTCGACTTTGACCGGATCATTCATATGATCATAAGCCAGCTCCTGCACCTTCATCGACAGGGTTGCCGAGAACAGCATGTTGAGCCTGTCTTTGGCATCCGGCATGCGGCGGAACAGGAAGCGAATGTCCTTGATAAAGCCCAGATCGAACATGCGATCCGCTTCATCCAACACTACGGCCTGAATGGCGCTGAGGTTGATAACTCCTTGACGCACGTAATCTATGATGCGTCCTGTAGTACCAATCAGGATATCCACGCCCTTGTCCAGCACCTTGCGCTGGGCATCATAGCCTTCGCCGCCATAGACAATCCCCACCTTGAGTTTGGTGTGTTTGGACAGCAAGGTGGCATCTTTGGCTATCTGAATCGCCAATTCCCGGGTTGGTGCCATGATGATGGCTCTGGGCTGATTAAGTTGGCGTTCTGCGGGGATGTCGGTGGAAAGTAAGTGGTTAAAAGTTGCTACCAGAAAGGCCAGGGTCTTGCCCGTACCTGTCTGCGCCTGACCGGCGATATCTTTACCCTGCAAAAGTACCGGCAGGGAAAGCGCCTGAATAGGCGTACAATATTCGAAACCGTTTTCTGCAAGTGCCTGAATTACTTCAGGATGGAGTGGCAGTTCGGCAAATTTTTGTTGGGATAAATGTGTTTCGCTCATAGCGCAAGCATACCAGTTAGGGTTGCAATAAGATACTCGATCGTTTGAAATAGCGACAAGAAAAAAACGGTGACTTGAATTGCCGTTAATCCAACCCAATATACAGGTTAAGCCATTAACAGACCAGCAATGGCAACCCAACTGGAGAACATCATGAGCGATAAAATTGTGTACCTGAGCGACGACAGCTTTGAAAATGACGTCCTGAAATCAGAACTGCCTGTATTGGTAGACTTCTGGGCCGAGTGGTGTGGCCCATGCAAGATGATCGCTCCAATCCTGGACGATGTTGCCGAAGAATACGCCGGCAAACTAACCATCGCCAAATTGAACATAGATCAGAACAACGCTTCACCTGTTAAATACGGTGTTCGCAGTATCCCTACTCTGCTGTTGTTCAAAAACGGTGAACTGGTTGCCAATCAGGTTGGCGCCCTGTCCAAGACTCAGTTGAAAGAGTTCATCGACGCCCAGATTTGATCACTCAAATCAAATAAGTGACACCCGGCACGCCCCGAAATAAAAATGTGCCGGGTTCAGTTAAACTTCTGGACGCCCTGTCCTGATAGTGCTACTTTAATAACCAGATTCTTTCTACTAACCCACTTCTCGCTGTTCAATCAACATCCATCAAGTCCAATTTGAGAGATTGAGCGCGTAAGCTTTGTCGCGTGAAACAAGACCCACCAAAAATGAATTTAACTGAATTAAAAAACAAGTCTATTGCAGACTTAGTCGCACTGGCCGAAGAAATGAAGCTGGAGAATATGGCTCGTGCCCGCAAGCAGGATATCATCTTCTCTATATTGAAAGCCCACGCCAAGAGTGGTGAAGACATCTTCGGTGGAGGCGTTCTGGAGATACTTCAGGATGGTTTTGGTTTCCTGCGCAGTGCCGATGGTTCGTATCTGGCCGGTCCCGATGACATTTATGTCTCTCCAAGCCAGATCCGTCGTTTCAACATGCGAACGGGTGACACTATTTTCGGCAAGATACGTCCCCCCAAAGAAGGCGAACGCTATTTTGCTCTGCTGAAAGTCAACGAAGTTAACTTCGACAAGCCTGAAAACTCCCGCAACAAGATCCTGTTTGAAAACCTTACCCCACTGCATGCAGAAGAACGCCTGCGTATGGAACGCGGTAACGGTTCCACCGAAGATATCACCGCCCGAATTCTGGACCTCTGCTCACCTGTGGGTAAGGGCCAACGTGGTCTGATTGTTGCGCCACCAAAAGCCGGTAAGACTCTGCTGCTGCAGAATATTGCCCAGTCCATCACCTACAACAACCCTGAAGTGGTGTTGATGGTGCTGCTGATCGACGAACGTCCTGAAGAAGTGACTGAAATGCAGCGTCTGGTTCAGGGCGAAGTGATCGCTTCCACCTTCGATGAGCCTGCAAGCCGTCACGTACAAGTTGCAGAGATGGTTATCGAAAAGGCCAAGCGCCTGGTTGAGCACAAGAAAGACGTAGTGATTCTGCTGGACTCTATCACCCGTCTGGCGCGGGCTTACAACACAGTTGTGCCTTCATCAGGCAAGGTACTGACTGGTGGTGTGGATGCCAACGCACTGCACAGACCCAAGCGTTTCTTCGGTGCCGCCCGTAATATCGAAAATGGCGGCAGCCTGACCATTATCGCCACTGCGCTTATCGATACCGGCTCCAAGATGGACGAAGTAATTTACGAAGAGTTCAAGGGTACAGGTAACCAGGAACTGCATCTGTCACGCAAGGCCGCCGAGAAGCGGGTGTTCCCTGCCATTGACTTCAACCGCAGTGGTACTCGCCGTGAAGAGAAACTGACTACACCGGATGAGCTGCAGAAGATGTGGATCCTGCGTAAGATCCTCAATCCTATGGATGAAGTCAGCGCGATGGAATTCTTGATCGATAAGCTGGCAATGACCAAGACCAATGAAGAGTTCTTCACTGCGATGAAACGCACCAAGTCTTGATGACTGACTAGTAAACCATAAAAAAGCCGCTCCAAGAGCGGCTTTTTTGATCCAGCTAGCTTATCAAGCGTCAGGGGCCTTCTCTTCCGTCAGCCCAATTGAGGCCATCCAGGATTCAAAGTCCACCATATTCCCCGGCAAGACTATCTTGCTGCCAGGCTTACTCAGACCGCTGAGCTGCGCCAGATACTGCTCACCCAGTTGCATCCGCAGCGCGTTTTTGCCACCGGGCGCAGCGATAACTTCGGCCAACTTCTCTATCGAATCTGCAGTAGCGCGGGCAATCGCCAGTATCTCCTCGGCCTTACCTTCGGCCTCGTTGATTCGGCGTTGCATCTCACCCTCTGAGTGGTTGATCATCTCCTGCTTCAAACCCTCGGAACGATTGATCTTACTCTGCTTATCACCTTCACTCTTGGCCAGCAATGCCCGGCGTTCACGCTCGGCATTGACCTGCATCTCCATGGCGTTTTTCACGGTTTCCGGTGGCGTAATATTCTTGATCTCATATCTATGCACCCGAATACCCCAGGAGGCGCCAGCCTGATCCAGTACCTCTACCACCTTGGCACTAATCAAGTCGCGCTCTTCAAAGGTGCGGTCCAGCTCCAGAGTGCCTATCACAGAGCGGGTGGTTGTCTGCGCCAGTTGAATAGCCGCATAGCGATAATCGGTTACCCCGTAGCTGGCCTTGACCGGATCCACCACAGAAATATAGATAACCCCATCGACCTCGACATTCACCTCGTCACTGGAGAAGCACTCCTGAGGTGGCACATCTATGGTTTCTTCTTTAAGGTCATGGATATAGGCGACCTTATCGATAAAAGGCAACAAAGCGTGGAAGCCGGCATCCAGAGTCATATGGTATTTACCCAAACGCTCCACGATATAGGCAGATTTGGTTGGCACCAAGCGAATCGACTGAAACAGCTTGACGATAAAGATCAGGAAGATAAGCCCCCAGATCCCCAGTACTATCATGTCGGTATCTATCTGTCCCAGATTCATTTGCGCGCTCCTTTGCTACCGGCAGCAGTATTGCTGACTTGCTGAATACCCTCGAAAAAACCTTCCATCTTTGCCAGTTCGGTAGGAACCACGGAAATATCTGCCTTCTGCAATATCTCACCGACCTGTTCGATAAACTGTTCTTTCAGCTGCATGTTCATCGCCTCATTACCGCCGTTGACCGCCAGCGCCTTGGCAACCATGGCCATACTCTCGGCCTGGGCGTTGGCAACAATCGCAATCTCCTGCGCCGTACCCTGAGCCTCATTGATGCGCTTCTGTTTCTGGCCCTCTGAGATGTTAATCGCTTCCTGACGCTCACCCTGAGACAGGTTGATCATCGCCTCTTTCTCGGCGCTGGCCAGGGTGATTTCGGCGCGCTTGCGGCGCTCGGCTTCCATCTGCTTCTCCAGGGTGTGGATCACATGCCTGGATGGGCTGATATTTTTGATCTCATATCTGAGCATCTTGATCCCCCAGGGATCGGACGCCTTGTCGATTTCGCGGACAATCGCCTCGTTGAGCGCATCACGCTCGGAAAAGGTCTGGCTCAGAGTCAGTTTACCTATCTCGGAACGCATTGTGGTTTGTGCCAGGTTTACCGCCGCCAGACGATAATCTTCAATACCATAGCTGGCCAGCTTGCCGTCCATCACCTTGAGATAAACCAGGCCGTCGACTTCCAGCTGGATATTGTCCTTGGAAATACAGCTCTGCGGCGGTACATCAAGCACCTGCTCACGGGTATCGTGTCGATAAGCGACTCGATCGAAGAAGGGAATTAAAAAGTGAAAGCCCGGCTGCAGTACAGTACGGAATTTCCCCAGACGCTCAATGACATGCACCTCACGCATGGGCACAATCAACATCAGCTTATAGAGAATGAACAGAACAAAAAGTATAAAAATGGTAAATGCAAACATAGAGTCCTTCCTGCTTGATTGATTATTCAGAGTCGTCGAGTGGTTCCACTACCAGAGCAATATTATCGCGGCAGATAACCTTCACTCTGGTGCCGACCGGGATCTCCGAGCCGTCTCCCAGTGCGGGCCAATCCGCCCCCTGAAATTCGATGCGACCGGTTTTTTCACCCGGCCCAATGGTTTCCTTGACCCGGGCCGGCAGATTAAACAAATCCAGCTCCTCGTCGGTATTGCCAACGTGAGAGTCGCCTCCCACCAAACGTTGAGTCAGTTGCCTGAAGCTCAACAGCAAGACGATTGAGGAGATAAACCACAGGGTCAGGCTTTGTGCCCAGCCCTCGACTAAACCCACCCAGATAGCCCCGGCTACCAATAAACAGGCTGCACCGAGAAATACCACTATCCCGCCAGGCAGTATCAGTTCAGCCAGCATCAGCACTATACCGATTAAGGCCCAATAAAGCATGGGATCCGAAGACGCCATATATCCCTCCCCCCAGAAATCAAGTGTCCATCTTGGCACTATATCAGCAGTTGCATCCCTTGGCGACATAATATGTCAACTTGAATCAATTGATACCTTCAGGATTCGCTGACCAAATGACTTTCAGCTCACAAAATTCAACTTTTCTTTACATCTTTGTGAGTCAAAGCTGTTGGAAATTATTTGATTTACCTTTCCAATCAATTGAATTAAATCAAAAAATGTCATTATTCAACGACCGTTTCAACAGGTTAAAAAAGCTTTGAGTCCGACGCCGTTTTTCCCTATATTGCCATGGCTTTTTGACCGGCAATCGAATCACAGAATTCAGCCTTGGTAAAACGTTTTGCCAACAGATAGCCGCCGGCACAACAGCAAACTGCTTCTGACTCTACCAAAGGGATACTCTAAGATGAAAAAAATCTGCCTGTGCGCAGCTCTGTTGTTCTCACCTCAAGCATTCAGCGAACCTCTGGTGCAATGGTGGGATGTCAATATCACTGCGCTCTATGGCCAGGACTACGACCTGGCACCATCGGATAAGCAAACCACTTTTACCCTGGAAACCGCCGGCGGTTGGAAATATGGCGATTGGTTTGTGTTTCAGGACTTTATCAATTTCAACGGCCACAATGGCGGTAAGGACAGCACCACCTATGGTGAGATCTCTACCCGCTTCAGCGCCGGTAAAATTCTCGGCAAACCTGTGGGTTTTGGCCCAGTGACAGATCTGTCACTGGCGCTGACATTCGAAGAGGGCGAAGGCCCGGTGGAAACACTGCTCTACGGTATAGGTATGGACCTCAAGCTGCCCTACTTCACCTATTTCCAGCTGAACACCTATCGCCGTGACGCCCAAAACAGTGCCAATATCAGCGATGGCTGGCAGTTGACTCCTGTGTTCCGCATGGACATTCCCGTGGGCAACAGCAAGATTGTCTTCGATGGCTTTATCGACTGGGTATTTGCCGCCGATGAAGACGGCTATAAAGAAAATATCCATATCAACCCCCAGATCAAATACGACCTGGGCGCAGTGCTTTTTGGCGAAGCCAAGAAGGATAAGTTTCTGGTAGGTATCGAGTATGATTACTGGCAGAACAAGTATGGTGTGGACGGTGTCGACCAGAACACCTATTCGGTGATAGCTCAATATCATTTCTGAGCCGGGTCATGGTTCATTAAAAAGGCGCTCGGTGAGCGCCTTTTCCATTTTTACCTAATCAGGCCAGCAGTTTTCTGGCGGCGTTGACCACAATGGAAACCGCACTGACTTCAGTTTGTTTCATTGTTGCCTCATTGGGGATCTCTTGCTGGGTACGGTTGACAATCACACCGGCGACACAAGCGGCGCGCCAGCCTTGAGAGGCACACATGGTGAACAGAGTCGCAGACTCCATTTCATAATTGAGTACGCCCATTTCCTGCCACTCTTTCATTGAACCGGCAAAACGGCGGGTTACCCGGCCACTAACGGTATCATAGCGTTCCTGACCCGGGTAGAAGGTATCAGATGAGGCAGTAACCCCAATGTGTGGTTCAATACCGGCATCACGACAGGCGGCAACCATGGCAGTGGTACATTCGAAGTTAGCCACCGCAGGGAACTCCATTGGCGCAAAGTGCAAACTGGCACCATCGAGACGTACAGAAGCCTGAGTCACAATCACATCACCCACATTCACGTGAGGCTGAATTGCACCTGTGGTACCGACACGCAGGAAAGTATTAACCCCCAGTTGCGCCAATTCCTCCACCGCGATGGAAGTCGAAGGACCACCGATACCGGTAGAGCAAATCACTACCGGCTTACCATCAAGATAAGCCAGATAGCTGGTGTACTCACGATGGCTGGCCAGGAAAGTCGGCTTGTCCATCAGTTCAGCGATACGTTTAACTCGTTCAGGATCGCCAGGCACGATAGCCAGTGTGGCGCCATCCAACATCTGCTTGGTCAAACCCAAGTGAAATACATCAGCCATAGTGAAAACCCCTTTCAATTTTGATTATAAAATTCGTCTTACCGAGACTCTATCCCAGTATGGAAGCGGATAAGATTAACTTGATCACAGATTTTACGGCAATAATTAAATAATCAGCCGTAACAGAGTTACCAAGTTTGCTACGATTGTCTGACTGGTTTTACAACAGATTGTTCGAAAGCATAGCAGTAAAAGGCCTCACTCACCTCCACCAAACGGTTAATCTTTCCATTGATCAAGGTCACATATTCGTCATCCCAAACAGGTTAGGGTTAACAATAATCCCCAAGCCAACAGGAGTGCGCCAATGTTTCCGGAATACCGCGATCTGATCACCAATCTCAAGAGCAGCGATAGCCATTTTCAGAAGCTTTTTGATGAACACAATCTGCTGGATAAAGAGATAAAGAATAAGGAGCAGCAGCTTTCCAGTGAATATACCCAAGAAGTCAAAGAGATGAAAAAGCGCAAACTGGAGCTGAAAGAACAGCTGTACGACATTCTCAAAGCTAACGGTTAATCCAAAACAGACAGGGCGCCACTTGGCGCCCTGTTTAAATCAATCTCAGCAAAAACCTCACTCTTGGCCGAGATTATAAATAGTAGTCTTGCAAGGGTGGGAAACCATTGAAGCACACCGCCGAATATGTGGTGGTATAAGCGCCTGTGGTCAACCAATAGAGCCTGTCACCTATGGCCAGATCCTCTGGCAAACCGTAACTGTACTGTTCATACATGATATCGGCGCTATCACAGGTAGGCCCGGCAATGACGCAAGGTTGCAGCTCCCCTTGAGCCTCAGTGTAAATCGGAAACTTAATCGCTTCGTCCATAGTCTCAATCAACCCGGAAAACTTACCGACATCGGTAAATACCCAGCGCTCCAGTGCCGTGTTGGACTTGCGGCTGATCAATACCACCTCAGAGACCAGCACACCGGCATTGGCAATCAAGGAGCGCCCGGGTTCCAGCACTATCTTGGGCAACTGCTCACCAAAATCCTCTTTGAGGAAGTGAATGATCTGCTCGGCGTAAGTGGTGAGACTATTGGTCCTGTCGATATAGTTGGCCGGAAAGCCGCCGCCCATATTGATCATCTCCAGCACTATGCCATGTTCCTCTTTGAGCCTGTCAAAGATCACCTTAACCTTACCGATTGCCGCATCCCAAGCCCCTATGTCCCGCTGCTGTGAACCCACATGGAATGACAAGCCATAGGGCTTTAGCCCCAACTCATTGGCGAGTACCAAAAGCTCGTAGGCCATCTCATTCTGGCAGCCAAACTTACGCGACAACGGCCAATCGGCGGTTTCTGTACCTTCGGTAAGGATCCGCACATAGACCTTGGCCCCAGGGGCTTCTTCGGCAATCATCCGCAGATCGGCCTCTGAGTCGGAGGCAAACATAGTCACGCCACGCTGGTAGAAGGCTCTGACATCCTTGCGTTTTTTAATGGTGTTGCCATAGCTTATCCGCTCAGGGGAAACACCCAACTCCATCACCATATCCAGCTCATAGATGGAAGCTATGTCAAAATTGGCCCCTTTATCTCGCAGCAAGCTGAGGATCTCAGGTGCCGGGTTGGCCTTCACTGCATAATAAACGCTGGCAAAGGGAAAGCTCTGCACCATATCATCATACTGTTTCGCGATGATCTTGGTATCTATCACCACAAAAGGTGTCACCTTATCATTGGCAAAAGCTTTGATACGCTCAAAGGTTTCATTGTCATAGTAATCAGCAACATCAATAGATTGAAATTGGCTCATTGGCCCTGTGTCTCCTCGACATTCAAGTGCGGCGAACAGCCTCGCCGAAGCGGGTTAAAATCCAGCGCAGTAAACGCTATTTCCGCCCCTCACGCAATGAATTTTTATACATTAAAATCAATTTTTTATTCCTCAAATTCAAACCACAGCAAATATAAAATAAAAGCATTAAGAATCATGTAATTACTAATTTCACCCTCAAATACAAACCATGATTGCTACTCGCTTGAAGGCGCTTCAAAGCAAACGGCTACAGGAACTACCTAAAGCATAGCGGCAAGCAAGAGAGCACGGGATATTCGATTTAATGGAAGAGTATGGCGAGTATTTTGCGATTATTTTCAACCGAGCATCCGGGTAAGCTGAATGCAGATATGTCAGGAACTGCATACTGCATCCTACCGCTGATTTGGAGACTCTATGTCCGCAACACAGATAATGCCGGCGCTGTTTCTGGGCCATGGCAGCCCGATGAACGCCTTACAAAACAACACCACCACAAAGCAGTGGCAAGAGCTGGGACAAACACTCCCCAGGCCCAGAGCGATATTGTTAATTTCGGCCCATTGGCTGACACGGGGCACCGCAATTTCCACTGCAAGCCGGCCGCAAACCATACATGATTTCGGCGGTTTTCCCGCCGAGCTCTTTGCCATGCAGTACCCGGCCGCCGGCGCGCCGGAGTTGGCGGAGCAAATTGCTGCCAGTCTGAGCATTCCTGTCACTCGTATCGACTCGCAAGGGTTGGATCATGGCAGTTGGTCGGCCTTGGTCCACCTTTATCCCGAGGCCGATATTCCGGTATTTCAATTGAGTCTGGATCAAAACCTCAGAGCGCAGCAGCAGTTCCAGGTTGGACGCGAGTTAAGGCGCTGGCGCGAGCAAGGCGTACTGATCATAGGTTCAGGCAATGTGGTCCACAATCTGCGCGCCTTGGCACCAGGCAGCCCACCATTGCCTTGGGCATCCCGCTTTAACCAGGCGGTTGCCGAGGGTTTAATCGCTGAAGAAGATCCGGCGCTGCTGGACTACAAAACCTTGGTCGATGCCGACACGGCCGAGCTGTGTCATCCAACAGATGAGCATCTGCAGCCCCTGTTTTACTTGTTGGGAAGTGCCTTCCCCGGAGAGCGCAGGCTGCTGTTCAACAACAGCCTGGAGATGGGGGCTATCAGTATGTTGAGTCTGCAGCTCGGCTGAAGCTCGAGCTGCGAAGAGCTCAGTCTTGCAACCCGGCGTCTTTGAGAGCCAGCTTCAGGGCTTCGGCGTCATCAAAGTATTGCAGTTTGGTGATGGTCAACTGGTCCAGAGAGATCAGGCTAGCGGCATCCTTGGCGGCGGGCAGTAATTTGCTGATCTCACCCTCTTTGTCCAGGGCAATACTGAAACTCAGATCCCGCATCTGTGGGATGGCAACAAATTTGGCAATCAAGGATGGCATACCGCTGATATCGGCCAGATAAAAGATACCCGCCTGCTGCAACGCCTGATTATCGCGGCCTTCGAGTGCGGTTTTGATGATCTCCCCGCCTTTCATGCTGCGGCCAAACAATAGATACTTGGCTGAAGTGTCCAACACCATGGCGGCTTCATGCTGATCCTGCAGTGAAATCGGTTTCAGCGTATCACCCACGGCATATTCGGAAGCCTGGATCATAGGGCTGACCAGCATGGTCAGACACAGAGAGAGCAGTATTGCAAAAGACCTCATATAGTTCCCTTTTAATTTGCCACAACAAAGAGGCAGAATACCCTGTTATTGAATACAAGTGAGTGACATGACTCAGGAATATTGTTTCCATATCTTGCGGCATTTCAGGAAAGGAGCCAAGCAATGAAGAATACCGGGTTGGAGCTGGAGTTGGCACAGCTGCAAAATGTCTATGATCTGATAACCGAGTTTTTGGTGAAATACAGCTTCCAACTCTTGGGAGCACTGATCATCTTTCTGCTGGGATTGTGGCTGGCCGCCAAGGTAGCCAACACAGTCAGCCGCCAGTTGGAAAAACACAATGTCGACGTCACTCTGGCCACTTTTGTCACTCATTTGGTGCGGATACTGATCATCATAATGATTGCCATCATCGCCTTGGGCAAACTGGGGATCAGCGTCACCCCCATGGTGGCAGCCATAGGTGCCGCGTCACTGGGCGCCGGTTTGGCAATTCAGGGCATGCTGTCCAACTATGCCGCCGGGGTGACCATTATAGTCACCCGTCCCTTTATCGTGGGCAATACCATCACGGTCAAAGGAGTCACAGGCCTGGTCAAGGATATTCGCCTGGGGCTGACCATACTCACCAACGAGGAGGGCGAGCAGATCAGCATTCCCAACAAACACATTATCGGCGAGATACTGCACAACTCCTTTGCCAACAAATTGGTAGAAACCCACTTCAATATCGACTATAAAGCCGATCCCCAGCAGGCGATAGCCATAGCTCAGGCGGTGCTCGGCAGCCATCCCAGTGTCGATGCCAACTCCCCATCACAGGTGGGTATCAATGGTTTCAACAGCACAGGCATAGATATAGGTGTGCGCTATTGGGTCCCAACTGCCAGCTATTTTCAGGATAAGTACCAAATAAATCTGCAAATCTGGCAAGGTCTGCAACAAGCAGGGATCCAGATCCCCTGTCCGGCACGGGACATAAGGATCACGGAGCGGCAAGAGGACTGATCACAAGCCTCTTTGCCACTCGGCTCGCAGGGCGAAGCGTCCTGCGAGCGCCTCCTCAACCGTCGCCAACAACCTGGCCTTATCCCGCCCAAGTATGCCTTTCAACACCAAATAATTGGAAGCATGATCCGAGCGGAAAATGGTCTGCTCTAACTCCAACTCCTGCAGCAAATAACGCATCTCCTGCAACAGTTGTCTTTGGTCCGGCATTTGAAAGTTGCCATCAAACGCACTATCCATTCTTTCCTTGCCAAGTGGCAGAGTCACCACCAGTGTGCTGAGATAATCCGGCTGCGCCGCATTCATCAGTCGCGCCGAATTAAGTGCGTGCTGCTTTGATAAAGCCACGCCACCCAGACCATTGAGTATCATCACAGATGACTTTATTCCGGCGGCACGAATTTTCTCCAGCGCCGCCAGCGAGGAGGCGTAACTCTCACCCTTGCCAATACGGGTCAGCACCTGATCATCACCACTCTCGCAACCGACATACAGTAAGGACAACTTGAGTTGCCGCAACCGTAGTAGCTGCTCCACACTCTTGTTGTCTAGGTTGCGCGGCAAACAATAGCTACTGATGCGACTGACATTGGGCAAGTAGTGATGAATGAGCTCACAAATCTGTTCCAGCCTGGCAAACGGCAACGTCATGGCATCACCATCGGCCAGAAACACCCGGTTCACCTCGGCGCCGGAAGCCGCTACCCGGCGCAGGTCTGCTTCCACCTTTTCCAACTTGAACGCCCTGAAACGCTTCTGCTCCTGGGTATACATGTCGCAAAAGGCGCAGCGATTCCAGCTGCAACCATTGGTCACCTGCAGTATGAGAGATTTCCACTCCGATGGCGGCCGAAACACAGGTTCAATATATGACAACATGCTGCTCCTTGTTTATGACTCAATCGATTTTGCCCCTGTTACCGGAGGCGGCAGGCTTAAGCCTTGAGGTTAATCCCGAAGCACTAATTTGCATATTTTTTGCCCAAAGTCATATTTTACCCCGTGCAAGCCTGTTATATTAGCCGAATACGTAACAACTGCAGCGCCTTATAGTCCGCGAGTGCCAACCTGGGGTAAGAATCACTATGATCGCCACACAAGTACCTGACAGACGAATGCCGGATGCCGACCAGGTCAGCAATAGCATTCATTGGCATGCCATGACTGCCGAGCAACAACTCGCCTTCTATCGCTTACAGGGATATGGTTATCGCTTGCTGTTTGTACGTAACCTGCTCAGTGGCCCGTTGGCCATCATAGTCCAGCATGCGCAGCTGGCGACCATCTCCTCGGCAGGTGAGCTGGACCTGCAGCCGGACATTCGCCTCCGAGCCTGAAAAATGCCCCTAACGGGGCATTTTTAGTTGCAGCTGTTTTCAACTCATACCAGAAATATCAGACGATGATTTCCTGATAAGTCTCTACATGATGGGACTCTACCAGCTCAGGCATCTGCTGATGGAAATAGTGCTGGATGGCGTCTTTGGCGCAGTGCTGATCGAAAGATTCGATGTCGACAAACTTCTCAACGAAAGTGATCCTGCGCGGCTCATCGCGACTCTGATTCAATTCGTAGCGAATGCAGCCATCCTCCTTGCGGGTGTCCGGGATCAGCGCTCCCAGAGCCTCAATCAAGGCCTGCTCCTTACCCGGCTTGGCCAGAAAGCTGGCCACACAAACGATTTGACGCTGGTTTATACGATATAACGACATTCAAGTGTCCTTCTTTTGAGAGTGCAACAACATATCCAGATGGGGAATGCCATCTTCCAGATAGACCTCTGAAACCGCTTCAAACCCCAAACTCTGATAAAACGCCCGCAGATACTCCTGCGCACCAATCTTGATATCTTCAGCGGGCCACAGCTTATGGCAGCCGCCAATCGCTTCCTGCATCAGTTGTCTGGCACGGCCACCACCTCGGGCCTTGGCCGCAACGGCCACCCGGCCGATACTGACCTGGGAATAACTGACCCCGGCAGGCAGCAGCCTGGCATAGGCCAATAGCTCTCCGGAACTGCTGCGGCCAAGTAGGTGCATGGCCCCAGCCGCTCTGTCTTTTTCATCCAACTCTGGGTAGGGACAATTTTGCTCTACCACAAAGATATCCACCCTGAGTTTCATCAATTCATAGAGGGTGTCCAGGGTTAACTCAGCAAAGGGTAATAATTGCCACTGCACGGATAGTACTCTGTTATTTATCGGGAACTCAGCCTACACCAGTCTGAAATTCGGCGCAAAAAAATGCCCGCAACGGGGCGGGCCAAAGGGTATGAAGAAAATGTTTCGGATTACGCCTGAGGTGCCGCCTTACGGATAGACAGCACGGCCACCACGGCAAGAACCAACAGGCAGCCCATGATAAAAAACACATCGTTGTAGGCCTGTACATAGGCTTGTTGGGTCATGGTCTGCGCTAATAAGGCCTTGGCTTGTGCCGAAGCCGTGACCGGATCTGAGCCGGCTGCCTGCAACAGCGCCGCGTTGGCGTTGAGCGCCTCATAGGCTCCGGCACTCACGGCGGGCACGGTTTCCTTGATATGCGCCAGATGCATTCTGGAAAGGTTGTCTGTCAGAGTCGCCACCAGCGCAATCCCAAAGGCGCCGCCCAGGTTGCGCACCACATTGAGCACGGTCGACGCAGATGGCGTTTGCTCAGGCTTGAGATGCATGGTCGCCAGGATCCCAATCGGCACCATGATAAAGGGCTGTCCCAAGGCTCTAACCACCTGCGACGCTATCATTTGCGGTCCGGCATAATCCATGGTCATATGGCTGTTCATGTAATAGCTGAGCGCCAACATGGCAAAACCGAACGCCGCCAGGTAACGGCCGTCAACTTTCTGCATTAGTCTCGGCACCAGTGGCAACACCAGGAGCTGCGGAAATCCCATCCACATAATGACCTCACCGATTTCCAACGGGCTGTAGTCATGTAGCTGCGACAGAAACAGCGGGATCATATAGATGGCACCAAACAGCGCCGCCCCCAATAGGAAATAGGCTAAGGTAGAAATAGCAAAGTCTCTCTGCCCAAGAAGCCTTAAATTCACCAAAGGTGCAGACTTGCGCAGTTGGATCCAGATAAACAGGCAGATATTGATTGCCGCTATGATGGCCAGATTACGGATCAAATCCGAGCCAAACCAATCCTTGCGATTACCTTCCTCCAACACCACTTCCAAGCATCCCATCCCCAGCGCCATAGTCACTATCCCGGAATAGTCGGCGTTGCTGAGTTTGTCCCAGAGAATCGGCTTCTTCTCCAAACCGTAGGCCAACATGGCCATCACCACCAAGCCAGGGGGAAGATTAATGTAAAACAGATAGTGCCAGCTGAGGTGTTCGGTCAACCAGCCGCCCAGAGTGGGGCCAATGGAAGGCGCAAAAGTTGCCGTTACCCCAAACAATGCCATACCGACGGCGCGTTTTTCAGTGGGCAAGCATTCGAGAATCAAGCGAAACGCCAGAGGAATAAGGGCGCCACCAAAGAAACCCTGCAGTGCCCGAAAGGCGATCATCGCCTCCAAATTCCAGGCAAATGAACAGAGCAACGAAGCCACAATAAAGGCCAGCGCGTTCCAAAGCAGATAGCGCCGCACCGACAGACCTGTGCTCAACCAGCCGGACAGGGGAATGGCTATCATCTCGGCCACCAGATAGGCGGTCGAGATCCAGGATCCCTCTTCCAACGTGGCCCCCAGACTACCCTGGATCTCCTTCATCGACGCATTGGTGATCTGAATATCCAGAATCGCCATAAAGGCGCCAATCAGGCCGCCGAATACGGCTATCCAGGCGCGGCGCGAGCCGGGTCCATAGCTGTCATCCTGCGACGCGGCAGTGGCTGCTGTGATTGCAACTTGAGTCATCTGAGTTCAAGCTTCAGCGGCGGGCGATGGCATCAAGGGTGCCACCGGTCTCGGTATCAACACTGACGACAGCACTGAGTCCGGGCATCACTCTGGCATCTTCTTCTGCCAACTGCAGGCGGATCCTTACCGGGATCCTCTGAACTATCTTGGTGAAGTTACCCGTGGCATTTTCCGCCGGTAACAGACTGAATTTGGCGCCGGAGGCCGGTGACAGGCTATCGATAACACCAGTAAAGGTTTTGTCGGGAAACGCATCGAGCTTTACCTGCACCGGCTGACCGGGCTGCATATGCTGGATCTGGGTCTCTTTGAAGTTCGCCGTGATCCATACGGCCCCATCCGGCACCAAACTGAACAGCGACTGCCCCGGCTGGACGTATTGCCCCACCATGGCGCCGCGTTTGCCCACAACTCCAGAAAATGGAGCCCGCACCTGAGTATCAGCCAGTTGAATTTTAGCCAGTTCCAAACTCGCACCCGCTTCCTGACTCTTGGCCTCGGCCTGGGTTAATTGGGCATTAAACACTGCCAGTTCCCGCTCTTTGGCATTGAGTGCGGCTTTGGCTTCATCCAGACGAGCCGCGGCAGAATCGGCAGCGGCCGTCAGCTGATCCACATCATCCTGGGAACTGTAATTTTTCTGTCTGAGTTTTTCGGAGCGCTCCAATTGCTGACGGGCACGATGCAAATCTGACTCGGCGGCGACCACTCCAGCCTTGGCCTGAGTGATCAGTGCCTGCTGCAGATCAACCTTGGCAGCCAAAGTGGTCAATTCGGCTTTGGCACTGTCCAGTGCCGCCTGCTCCTGCGACAACTTGGCCTGATACTGACTGTCTTCCAGTTGTGCCAGCAACTGCCCTGCTTCTACGTGCCGGTTGTCTGTAATATCGGTTTTAACCACATAACCCGGCACCTTTACACTCAGGTGAGAAATGTCGGTTTCAACATAAGCGTTGTCTGTAGTTTCGATAAATCTGAGTTGCTGATACCAGTACCAACCGCCGACCAAGATGGCCACCAGTAGCACAGATCCCCCAATCAGCATCTTGGGCTTCAACATAATTAGACTCCTGAATTTTGGAGTGGTATTTTACAACTGTCTCAGCAGATTTATTAGATGCCATACACTCAACCCACTGTTTCACAGGTGTAACAATAATATGGATCTCAATCGGGTACAGATTTTTGCGCAAGTTGTTGATAAAGGAAGCTTTACTGCCGCAGCCAAGGCGATGGGCATCACCAAAGCGACCGTCAGCCGTAAGATAGCCGAGTTGGAGCACAGCACAGGGGTACAGCTGTTGTTGCGCACCACACGTAGCCTGAAACTGACTGAGGCAGGTTCAATTTACTTCAACAAAGTCAATAAAATACTCACAGATTTACGCAGCGCCGAAGATCAACTCAGCGCCAGCCAACAGACAATCCGTGGTAATTTGCGTATCGTTTGCCCGATAGAGTTTGGCCAACAGGCACTCGGTCCTGTGATAGCCAGGTTTCTGGAAGACTATCCGCAAATGCAGATAGAAGCCGAGCTGACCAACCGCAAGGTGGATATGGTCGAAGAAGGTGTCGATGTGATGTTTCATGTCCAGGGATTGGATGACCCGAGACTGGAACACTTTCGCCTGGTACATGCCCACAAGGTGTTGATGGCCAGCCCGGAATATCTAGAGAGGTTTGGCACGCCAACGACACCCGACGAACTGCTTAACCACAGAGGAATACGCCTGGCATCGCCTTACATAGATGGCAATTGGCGGATTTTTGATGGCAAGCAATGGCAAGAGATAATCCCCGACTGTCGCTTGCAGGTCAACAATATCACCCTAGCCAGAGAAGCCGCCATAGATGGCCTTGGGATCGCCAGCCTACCTATGATGATCGCCCATGATGCGCTGCAACGGGGTGACTTGTTGCCGATACTGCAGGATTTTCCCATGGAACATGTCACCATCAATCTCATCTACCCCAAGCGTGCCTATCTACCGAGAAAGTGCCGCACCTTTGTTGAATACTTTTATGAGGCGCTATTTCAGCGCTGGGGCAGTCTGGTACTGGACATCCCTCCCTATGTCATTCCCCCGGAGAATTTGGCCCAGATGACCCCGACCAATATCTGCTGTGACCAATGAGGGTTTGCTTTTCCGATCTCCTTGGGCTATGGTGAGGGCCAGTTAGATTTTTTCCCTTATTTTTAAGTGCTTGCACTTGCATTGATGTTGCGGAGTCTCATTATGTACAGTCACACTTTACCTCTCAAGAGCACTTCACTGACATTTCCAGTGTAAGCCGGGTGCGGCCACGCATCCGGCAGTAGCAAAGTTTTCTATTCATTTTCCGTTTCAGCCTGTGAGGTTGTGGTGGTGTATAAATCTTTGTCTGCACTGGCAGATCTATTTTCATTCAAAACATCGCAGCTCTATCTGCAAAACTCGTTCAATGTGTCTTTGAGGCCACTGACCCTGGCATCGGTGATCGCCAGGCTGGCACAGCCCTGTCCCGGCGGCGGTGTGGTGCACCCGGGAACCAAGGCGCGTCTACAAAACCTCAAAACCGGCGAGTTTCTGGAGGTGGAGTTGGTTTATCCACAACAACATGATCCCGACTCCGGCCGCTACTCTGTATTGTCCGATCTGGGTGAGGCCCTGCTCGGATGTACGCTGGATGATCTGATTGAAGTGGATGTACCGGGTGGTCCTGTGCTGTTTCAGATCCTGTCCCTGAACCAGCCAAGGCCCTGCCTGCCGGCCTGATTGCATGCTTATTGACGCTTAAAAAGAGGAGACAGTGCCTTGAAGTGTTTAACTCAGCCGTGAATGGCCCGGACAGGATGATCCGGGGTTTGGCTTAATCCTCGACGGCCACCGCCTCTTTCCCGGTCGGTCGAAGGGGAAACAGCCCTCTCTCTGGCAAAGCGGCGGCGTAGAGAGAGGTCATTGAAGAGGAGATACGCTCATGAGTAAAGAAAAAGCAAAGAAAAAACCGACTAAATCCCTGAAAGAAAAACGACGGGAAAAACGCGAAAAACGCGCAGATCAGGAGTAATCCCAAACTACTCCTTAGGGAAGGTGCAAATAAGTCCCATGTGTGCTCTGCGTCGGCTTACAGGCCTGAATGCAAGGCGTGGTTCGCAGCAAATGGCCCTAGTCCTTTGCAAGAAACACAACATAGCAGGCAGGCCTGTAAGCCACGCCCTTCGGGGCTTGCACAGCAATCGGCTCTCTGCGTTATCCGACTTCGACAGGCCCCGGCATGCCTTCAGTCAGATGCCTTGAACGCCAATTGCTGTGTAAGCCAGAGTGCCACGAGGACTTGTTCGCACCTTCCTTAGTTTCGAGCCACCTTTTGGGCGCCTTAGGGCGCCCCTTTTTTCAAGGCAAGACAAGCGCACTTCCTTGGGCCAGCTGTTGCCTGTAGGCCTGCGGTGTACAACCTGCGTACTTGCGAAACAGGCTGATAAAGGGCGAAGTCTGGTGGTAACCCAACGTCAGTGCCACCTCCTTCACTGAAATCGCTTGTCGCAGCAGCTGCAAACTGTGGATAAAGCGATAGCGTTGCCGCCACTCGGTATAGTTCATTCCAAGCCTTGCCTGGCACAAACGCGCCAAAGTGCGTTCTGTGGTACCTAAGGTATTGGCCCAGGCGGCAAAACTGCGCCCGCCCTCAGGCTCGGCTTCCAGCTCGGCAGCTATGGCCAGCAACATGGGATGGTCGGTTACCGGTAAAAAGGGTTGCACTTCCCTGGCCTGACTCAGCTGATCCAACAACACCTTAAGCAGTCTTTGATCCTCAGGTGTATGTGCCAGCTCGACACCTCTTGAGTTCAAGTCCATCAAAATAGCTTCCGCTATCGGGCTCAACTCCAGCAGGCAGATATGCTTGGGCAACCCGGCAGCCAGTTCCAGTGGCACATTCATTGAACTGTACTGCACGCAGCGGCGCATGTAGCTCTCATGCTTTACTCCGGCCGGGATCCAGATACCGCACTGCGACAACGACATAAAGCGCCGTCCTTGAGCCACCAGCTCCATCAAACCGCCGCGGCTCAGTTGCAGTTGCCCCCATACATGACTGTGCATAGGCGTCAGCGTATCGGGTGAGAATTGCTGGTAGTAGAAGAATACCTGCGAGCCGTCACCGGGATGCTGCTCAGGTGGATGATAGATATTGGCCATATACAAATGTCCGAAGGCGGGTTGACTTTGTCTGATAACAGATATGTATATCACATAAGACGTGGAATAATCTGCCCCGTATTATCCAACCCAGGTTTGTCTGTTGAGCCTTGCTCGTAGTTCTGAGGAGCCCTGTTTTGTATCTGTTTCCCTTGTTGGCCGTAGCCATCTGGGCCGGCAATAGTCTGGTCAATAAACTTTCCGCCGGTGTCATAGCGCCGGAAGCCATCTCTTTCTACCGTTGGGCTTTTGCACTTTTGCTCTTGACCCCAGTGCTGCTCCCCGGGGTTTGGCGCCGCCGCGCCATGATCCGTCCCCATCTTGGTAAACTCGCCGTGCTGGCAAGCCTGGGAATGGTGCTGAACCAAAGTCTGGCGTATTTTGCCGCAGCGACCACCAGCGCCACCAATATGGCGCTGATCACCTCTCTGGTGCCGGTTCTCAGCCTGTTACTGGCGGTGCCTTTGCTCGGGGTGAGGCTCTCCAAATTGGCACTGCTGGGCGCCTTTGTCTCCTTCAGCGGTTTGCTGTTTATGCTCAGCCAAGGCGACTTGGCCAGGCTGTCTACCTCAGTGGTACCCGGCGATCTCTTGTTGTTGCTGGCCGCCGTGGTCTACGCCCTCTATGGCGTGCTGTTAAAACGCTGGTCGCTGCAACTGCCGACCTGGGACTTGCTGTATATGCAGATACTTTTCGCCGTGTTCATGCTGTCGCCCCTGCTGCTCTTTGCCAGCAGTATCAGCATCACTCAGGCTTCACTGCCATTGATAGCCTATGCCGCTATCTGTGCCTCGATTCTGGCGCCCTGGGCCTGGATCAAGGCGATTGCCCTGCTGGGCACAGAGAGAACCGCCATCTTTATGAACCTGATGCCAATCTTCACCGCAGTGCTGGCATCCACGTTACTGGGTGAGCAGTTGGGAGTCCCTCACTATGTCGGCGGTGCCTTGGTGCTGACCGGGGTCAGCCTGGTGCAGTACCGTGCAAGACGCCCAAGAGCCATGCTCAAGGCGGAAGCACTTTAAAGAAGGGTTGTGATTCGCCCAGGCTTTCACTCGCTCTCTCACACAATCTTTCGCACGGCCCTGGCCACTTTGTAGTGAAATACTCTTAGGAAATTCTCGCAAAGGACCAGGGCTATTGGCTGCGAAACACGGCTTGCATATAGGCATGCAAGCCGACGCACAGCACAGATAAAACTTGTTCGCGCTCCTTAGTCAAATACCATCTCAAAAACAAAGCGTTATTCTCAAATATTCTATTGAAGCCGACAGCAGTATTTCGGTAACAGGCGTAAAATATCCGAGTCGGCCCTGGCCGACCAACTGGTTGAATCACGCCGGTGTCTGACTGACCGGTATGCCAGCTGTAAGTGGATCTTAAATTGCAGGAAGCGGGGAGATAAACCCCAGCCAGGCTTTCGCTATCAATGGAATAAACACCATGAAAGAGCACAGAAACAGCAAAGAGCAAAAGAAGAAACCCATGCACTCCGCCAAGGAGAAGCGGGCCGCCAAAATGGCCAAGAAACAGGCCAAACTCAATCCTGTGGAGAATATCAAACAAGGCAAATGACCCCCTCCCTTCACAGCCCCTGTTTGGCAATAGATAAAACGAAAGGCGCTCAATCGAGCGCCTTTCCCTTGTGCAGTGGAGTGTCAGCCGGAGCAGCAATCCCGCCGCAGCCAACGCCTGGGGATCTTGTCGTAAATCACCTTGGCCATCAGCAGCGCCAGAATAATCCCCGACCAATTGACCACAGCCTGTGGCAGTAACTGGTGCTCTTCCCCTATCTGCGGCATCACTTCAAAACCAAAGTTCGCCACCAGCAGGTTCACCAGCATTCCGGCCAGCAGCGCCACCCCGAGTACCCCGCCAAGATAGCCGTAAAGCGCCCGTTTACCCATCTCTTTGGCTACTACGCCTAGGGTGGCTATGTTGGTAGCTGGTCCCGCCAGCATAAACACCAATACAGCGCCCGGAGAAACCCCGGCCAGCAGCAAACCTGCCGCTATCGGCGTCGAAGCTGTGGCACAGATATACATGGGGATGGAGATGAGAACCATCACCAACATGGCCAGAATACCGCCGCCCCATTGGGCCAGGAAGTCTCCCGGAACATAGGTCTGTACCAGCGCGGCAAAGAATAACCCCACCAGCAACCAGATGGCGGTGTCACGCACCAGATCCGTGGCAGCATACTTAAGACCGGCCAGCACTCTATGCAAGACAGACTTCGACTTGAGTTCAGCCGCCATATCGTCACTGTCGCAGCAGTTCGAGGCCGATTGCGATGATGAACAACATGAAGCCGTCGCTACCTTAGGTTGAGAGCAGCAGGACTGAGTGGCTTCTTCCTTGACCGAAGAGCAACAAGACCCGCCGACGGTGCTGGCCTTAGCGGTACTGATCTTAGCCGTACTGCAGCAGTCTGCCTCTTGCACCTTGGCCGGGGCACAGCAGGAACTCTGAGCTTGTGTCGGCGCGGCCTTGAGAGGACTGTAGTTGGCGGCGGCTGCCGGCTTGAACTGAGCCACTGTTTTGGCTTGAGCCTTCTCCGGCTCGCTCTTCTTCACTACCTCAGAGGGCAAAACCGGCTCATCATCGCGGCCAACCAACAAACCCGCCACTATGGCACTGCATACCGCGGCAATAGGTCTGACAATCGCCATAAAGGGGCCGAGCAGAACATAGGACACAGTGACCGAATCGACACCGGTTTCAGGGGTCGATACCAGAAAAGAGGTGGTGGCCGCCTTGGAGGCGCCACTGCGTCTCAGGCCAACGGCGGCCGGGATAACGCCGCAGGAACACAGCGGCAAAGGCGCGCCCAGCAGGGCCGCCTTGACAGTGGTCTTGAGGCCATGGCCCCCCAATTGTTTTTGCATCCAGCTCATGGGAACAAAAACCTTCAGCAGCCCCGCCAGCACCAGCCCCAATAGCAGCCAGGGTGCCGACTCGAGAAACAGCTCAATAAAATTATCCATCAACATGATTTTGCGCCCCTACTTACACGGCTATTGGCATGACTGTGATTGTGACCCTTGCCGGTTTCGACTCTGGGGGACAGCTCATCGTCACAGGACTCCAACGCCTCCAAAATCGAACAATGCTCGGCACTTTCAGGGCCGCCACAGCAAGTATCCGACAGTAACTGCAAAGACTGGCGGAACTGATTAAGCTCGGCAATTTTCTGCTGCACCTTATCCAACTTGTCGTCCACCATGCCTTTGACATCGCTGCAGGCACGGTTGGACTTATCCAGTTCAATGGACAAGAGTTCGGCTATCTCCCCCAGGGTAAAACCCACCGCCTTGGCCCTGAGAATAAACTTCAGCCGCTCGGCATCCCTGTCGCTGTAGACCCGGTAACCGGAGTCGGTGCGCATAGAGGGTGCCAGCAGGCCGTGTTTCTCGTAAAACCTCAGGGTATCGGCCTTGATATCAAAGCGCTTGGCCAGTTCACCTATCCTGTACATATGCAGTTCCTGCTAATAATTCCTATTCAAGTATAAAGCTTAGAGCTTAATCCAAGGTCAAGTGTTTTTTATCCCGCTTCGGGGTTTTGGCTTGTTCGCAGAGCAATATTGTGAAACGCGTAGAAAAAACACCGCGGCAAATCGTTTTACGTTAAAATACGGCGCGCCTTGAGGGTTCCCGGACCATTCGAGGGACTTTTGGAAAACAATGCAAATCAGCACTGCCTGGTTTTCCGAAAGATCCTTGAATATAAAAAAGTGGAATACTGTACCCAAATGAATAATGCCAGACCCATACGTCGCGCGCTCTTGAGCGTATCTGATAAGACCGGAATCCTGGAGTTCGCCAAGGCGCTGCATGCCCAGGGCGTTGAACTGCTGTCCACCGGAGGCACCGCCCGCTTGCTGGCGGATAACGCTGTACCTGTCATTGAAGTTTCAGACTACACAGGTCACCCAGAGATCATGGATGGCCGGGTCAAGACACTGCATCCCAAAGTGCATGGCGGTATTCTCGCCCGTCGAGGCCAGGACGAAGCCGTCATGGAAGCCAACGGCATAGGCCCGATTGACCTGGTGGCCGTTAACCTCTACCCCTTCGCCGAAACCGTTGCCAAGCCGGGTTGTACCCTGGAAGACGCCATCGAGAATATCGATATCGGCGGCCCGACCATGGTGCGCGCCGCGGCCAAGAACCACAAAGATGTCACCATAGTGGTCAACGCCTCTGACTATCAACGCGTACTGGCAGAAATGGCGGCCCACCAGGGTTCAACCACTCTGGCGACCCGTTTCGATCTGGCCATTGCCGCCTTTGAACATACGGCCGCCTATGATGGCATGATAGCCAACTACTTCGGCACTCAAGTTCCGGCCCACAGCAAGGATGAGTGTCATCAGGATTCCAAGTTCCCGCGCACCTTCAACACTCAGTTGCTGAAGAAACAAGATCTGCGTTACGGCGAGAACAGCCACCAGAGTGCCGCCTTCTATGTTGACCTCAACACAGACGAAGCCTCGGTCGCCACTGCCGTGCAGCTGCAGGGTAAGGCGCTGTCTTACAACAATATCGCCGACACCGACGCCGCACTGGAATGCGTCAAGGAATTTGAGCAACCCGCCTGCGTTATCGTCAAGCACGCCAACCCCTGTGGTGTCGCCCTGGGCAGCGATCTGCTGGACGCCTACAACCGCGCCTTCAAGACAGACCCTACCTCGGCCTTCGGCGGCATCATCGCCTTCAACCGTGAGCTGGACGGCGCCACTGCGGCGGCCATTGTCGAGCGTCAGTTTGTTGAAGTGATCATCGCTCCTAAGGTCAGCGAGCAAGCCCGCGAGCTGGTTGCCAAGAAAGCCAATGTCCGTCTGCTTGAATGCGGTCAGTGGCAAGGCCGCACCAAGGGCCTGGATTACAAGCGGGTCAACGGTGGTCTGCTGATCCAGGACAGAGATCAGGGCATGGTGACCGAGGCCGACCTCAAGGTGGTCAGCAAGCGTCAACCTACTGCCGAAGAAATCAAAGATCTGCTGTTCTGTTGGAAGGTCGCCAAATTCGTTAAGTCCAACGCCATTGTTTATGCCAAAGACGGCATGACCATAGGGGTGGGCGCAGGTCAAATGAGCCGGGTCTACAGCGCCAAAATCGCCGGTATCAAGGCCGCCGATGAAGGCTTGGTCGTGGAAGGTTCAGTGATGGCATCCGATGCCTTCTTCCCCTTCCGCGACGGTATCGATGCCGCTGCTGCTGCCGGTATCAGCTGCATCATTCAACCCGGTGGCTCCATCCGCGATGAAGAGGTGATTGCCGCTGCAGACGAGCATGGAATGGCCATGGTATTTACCAATATGCGCCACTTCCGTCACTGATAGTCAGCAGGCCCAAACCGGCCTGCACTGATGCAATGAACTTATCGCCGGAATAACCTCCGGCGATTCGCCGTAACAAAGCCCTGCCCGGCCTGAAGCTGCCCGCAAGGCGTTAAGCGAAAAAGGATAAGAAGATGCAAGTACTCGTGATTGGTGGTGGTGGTCGTGAACATGCCCTGGCCTGGAAGGCAGCGCAATCTCCCGCCGTGGAAACCGTATTTGTTGCTCCGGGGAATGCCGGCACTGCGCTGGAGCCCAAGCTGGAAAACCTGGCGATAGAAGCCTCGGATATCCCGGCGCTGCTGGCCTTTGCCAAGCAACAACAGATAGCCCTCACCATAGTCGGCCCAGAGGCCCCTCTGGTACTGGGAGTGGTCGATGCCTTCCGCGCCGAAGGCCTGAATATCTTTGGCCCCACCGAAGCGGCAGCGCAACTGGAAGGCTCCAAGGCCTTTACCAAAGACTTTCTTGCCCGCCACCGGATCCCAACCGCCGACTACCAGAACTTCACTGAAATTGCCCCGGCCAAGGCCTATGTCACCGAGCTTGCCGGTCGCACAGGTTTCCCTGTGGTGATCAAGGCCGATGGTCTGGCCGCAGGTAAAGGGGTGATCATCGCCCAGGATCAAACCGAGGCCGATGCCGCCATCGACGATATGCTGGCAGGCAACAAGTTCGGCGAAGCCGGCTCCAGAGTGGTCGTTGAGGAGTTTCTGCGCGGCGAAGAAGCCAGCTTTATCGTGATGGTCGACGGCAACAATATTCTGCCTATGGCCACCAGCCAGGATCACAAGGCCCGTGACAACGCCGACAACGGCCCCAACACAGGCGGCATGGGTGCTTACTCCCCGGCGCCGGTCGTCACCCAAACAGTGCACGATTGGGTCATGGCCAATGTTATCCGGCCAACGGTTGACGGCATGGCCGCCGAAGGCAATGTCTACACCGGCTTCCTCTATGCCGGCTTGATGATTGCCGCCGATGGCAGTGCCAAGGTGCTGGAATACAACTGCCGCTTTGGCGACCCCGAGACTCAACCTATCATGATGCGCCTCAAGTCGGATCTGGTGGAGCTCTGCCTGGCCGCCTGCCGTGGTGAGCTGGACAAGGTCAGCGCCGAATATGATCAGCGTGCCGCCGTCGGTGTGGTCATGGCCGCCGGGGGTTATCCGGATGATTACCGCAAGGGTGATGTTATCGAAGGGCTGTCACTCGGCAATAATGAAGCCAAGGTGTTCCACGCCGGTACCAAGATGGTCGATGGCCATGTAGTCACCAATGGCGGCCGGGTATTGTGCGCCACCGCTTTGGGCAACACAGTGACCGAGGCCCAACAGGCCGCTTATGCCTTGGTGGATGAAGTCCATTGGGACGATGTCTACTTCAGAACCGACATAGGCTATCGCGCCATTGCCCGCGAGCAGGCATAACGGCTTTCACTCAGTTAGCCAGACTCAACAGTCAACAAAAAAGCCCGGGATTTTTCGGGCTTTTCTGTTTGAACCTCAGCTTAGCTCTTTAAGGGCTTAGTTCTCTGAGGGCATAGTTCCCTGAAGGCGTAGTCACTTTAAAGCAAGGTGCTGGCCATCTTGCGGCGCAGGTAGGCTATCTGCTGCATATGGGGCAAGTCTTTAGGACAGTTATCCTGACATCCCAGCAGGGTCATACAACCGAACACCCCATCCTGATTGCCTATCACATGGTAGAAGTCCTCGGCGCTGCGGGCATCACGGCTATCCAGCTCGAAGCGAGCGATTTTCATCATGCCGACTGCGCCGACAAAGGTGTCGCGCATCTGCTTGGTAGCGCAGGCCGAGACGCAGACACCGCACTCCACACAGCGCTCCAGTTCATAGAGTCTGGCGGCTTCCTCCGGGTCCATCGGGGCTTCCAGATGGTGGATATCCTGCTGATCCGGCTTGGGGTGCAGCCACAGCTTGAGCCTTTCAGCCAGCTCACGCATAAACTTGCCAGTGTTGACCGACAGATCCCCTATCAGCTCAAAGCCTGGCAGCGGCATCAAGGTGATCAGTCCATCTGGATATTTAGCGGTCAAGGTGCGGCAAGCCAAGGTAGGAAAGCCGTTGATCACCATGGCGCAGCTGCCGCAAATCCCGGCGCGACAAACAAAGTCGAACTGCAACGATGGGTCCTGCTCCTCCCTGAGGCGATTGAGGGCGATAAATACCGTCATCCCCGGGGTTTCTTGCAGCTGATAGTCCACCATTTGTGGCTTGTCTCCCGCTTGCTGTGGGTCGTAACGGAAGATCCTGAAGGTTAAAGTGCGGCCACTCATGCGTTGTCATCTCCGGCAGGGTTAGGCTGAGAAGGGGTTGAAGTCTGTGGGCAAGCCAGACGGTCGCTCAGGCGCTCGTTGCCGGGGCGCAGGCTTTCCGGCAGTTCGAACGGCATCAACGCCCGCTGCTTGTCTTCAGCGCTGGCATCCGGTCCCAAAGACGCGAGAATGGCGGCAATCTCCTGCTCGCGTTTGGCGGTATCCGGATGGGCAATGGCATTGTCGGCACCATAGCCGCGATAACCGGGCGGCAGTTCCATCTGCATCACATCCAGCGCCTCGTAGCTGAGCACAGGCTCCAGCGCATCGGCGTCCGGCCAGCGGGCCAGGGTACGGCTGAGCCAGTCTTTGTCGTTACGCTGCGGGTAATCCTCGCGGGCATGGGCGCCACGGCTCTCGGTGCGCGCCAGGGCGCCGCAGGCCACAGTCAGTGCCACCTTAAGCATACGCCTGACCCGTAGGGCCTCGACCAATTCGGGGTTGGCGTGGCGCTTCTTGCAGGTGACAACAATATTGCGCGAGCGGGCCAGCAAATCCTTGAGTTCGGCCACCGCCTTTTCCAGCTCTGGGCCGTTACGGAAGATGCCGACATAGTCCATCATCACTCTTTGCATCAGGCGCTTGAGCTCAAACGGGCTCTCGCCCAGCTCCCGAGCCAGCAGCTCGTCTATCTCTTGGTTGAGCTCATCACGGAAACGCTGCACCAGCGCCGTATCCAGCACCAGCTCCTCCTGCTCGCAGAAGTCGGCCACATATTTGCCTATGATCATGCCGCCGACCACGGTTTCCGCCAGCGAATTACCGCCCAAACGGTTAAAGCCATGCATGTCCCAACAGGCCGCCTCACCGACACTGAACAGTCCCTTGAGCTGCGGGCTCTCTCCTGTGTGATTGGTGCGAATACCGCCCATGGAATAGTGTTGGGTCGGCCGCACCGGGATCCACTCTTCGGCCGGATCTATGCCGAGGAAGTTCTCGCAGATCTCTTTGACTTCCCGCAGGTTGGTTTCCACATGTTTGCGCCCCAGCAGGGTGATATCCAGCCACAGGTGCGGGCCATAGGGGCTATCGACTCCCTTGCCCTTACGCATATGCTCTGTCATCCGCCGTGATACCACGTCACGGGAGGCCAGCTCTTTCTTTTCCGGCTCATAGTCGGGCATAAAGCGGTAGCCGTCTTTATCCCGCAGCAAGCCACCGTCTCCGCGGCAGCCCTCTGTGGTCAGAATGCCCACGGGCACTATGGCCGTGGGGTGGAACTGTACGGCTTCCATATTGCCAAGGGTTGCGACCCCGGTTTCCAGCGCCAGCGCCTGGCCTATCCCCTCACAGATCACCGCATTGGTGGACACCTCATATATACGGCCATAGCCGCCTGTGGCTATGGTGGTGGCCCGGGCGATATAAGCCCTGAGTTCACCGGTGATCAAACAGCGGGCAATAACCCCATGGCAGCGGCTGCCGTCGTGAATGAGTTTCAGTGCCTCGACCCGCTCATGCACCGGGATATCCATGGAGATCGCCTTATTGTCCACCGCATACAGCAGCGAGTGGCCGGTACCATCGGCGGTGTAACAGGTGCGCCATTTCTTGGTACCGCCAAAGTCGCGGGCGTTGATCAGCCCGTGAGCCTCGGCGGCTTCTTCCAGAGTCACCTTTTCGGCATTGACCACTACTTGACGCGGCCCGGCAGTCACCCTGGTCCAGGGTACGCCCCAGTTGGCCAGCTCACGCACCGCCTTGGGAGCACAGTGGGCGAACATTCGCGCCACCTGCTGATCGCAGCCCCAGTCTGAGCCTTTGACCGTGTCCTGAAAATGCACATCTTCGCTGTCGCCCATGCCCTTGACGGTATTGCCGAGACTGGCCTGCATGCCGCCCTGGGCCGCGGCCGAGTGGGAACGCTTGGCAGGGATCAGCGACAGTACCAGGGTATCCAGGCCACGCTCTTTGGAAGCGATGGCTACCCGCAGACCCGCCAATCCGGCGCCGACAACCAACGAATCCGTATAGATGAGTTTCACACACACTCCTTATGGGACGGCCCAATGCCGTTTGCCCTAAAGCTATCTGTTTGGGTTATCGATACTCAGCTCGCGTGGGGCCAAAAAGCCAGCAAGGACGCCAGACCTACGGCGACAAACGCCACACTGAGTATGGTTTTAATTTTTCTAAGGCGCGCCCGGCTGTTGAGATCCCGCGCCGCGCCCCATTTCAATGCCACCCGGTAAAGTCCTATGGCGGCATGCAACTCCACTGTCAGCAGCAGTGGCAGGTACAAGGCCCAGGCATACTGGTTCCAAATCCTGTCGGCCGAGCCCTGTGGCCCTATGGTTTCCGGGGCCGAACCCACCAACCAAAGATGCACAGGAAGCAGCAGCAAAATCACCACTCCGGTAGCGGCCTGCCACACCCACAAGCGGGTATCGCCATGATCAATTTGCACTAGTTGCTGTTTCAGAGCCTTTTGCTGCCTGAGCGACAGAGGCAACTTGTGCAAGGCCACCAACACATGCAGTAACGCCAACCCGGCAACGGCTATGGCTATCAGGCTCACCACCCAGGGATAGCCGTGGCCATCATCACTGAGAAAACTCAGCTCCATGTTGCGGGCCACCCATTCCATTGCCGGTGCCCCCAGCAATATTGAAGACACCAGCAACAGGTGAGTCCACAAAAACAGCGCCAACAACACGCCTGAAGCACTCTGCCCCAGATCCAACCAGCCGCCCCAGCGCTCACTCAGTCGTATCATGCGTATTCTCCCTGTCATCCAATGGCTTAACCGCTTAAAGATAGTAAAACCAATGTGGATCACAAAGGGCGAACGAACCCTGAGGCAGATCAAACTTCTGCCGGTTAATTTACCTTTAACTGATATTGAGTTAACCGGGAACGAACGGCTGCAACGGCAGGCTCAGCTCATTGCCTAGCAGCATATAGGTCACCAAACTGCCTAAACCAAGCGTAATAAGGTATACAATCAATAGCTTGGCTATTTTTCTCAGGCCAGTGCGGTTAAAGCTGAGGCCCCATTTCACCGCCACCCGATACAGGCCTATCATGGCGTGGATCACCACCGCAGGCAGCAGCAGGATATACAGCAGCCAGGTGTTGTCGTGCCAGACTCGGTAGGCCGACATATTGGGGCCGATTTCCGGATTGGCTATCATGGTGACCAGGTGCATGGGCACCAGGAAGAACAGGATAAAGCCGGTAGCCAACTGCCAGAACCAGGCGTGGCTGTCGCGGTGTTTGATCAGATGCAGATGGCTGCGCAGCGCCCGCCATTGGCCGAGCTGCGCCGGAAAGCGCCTCAGCGCCATGGCGGCATGCAGTATCACCACCAGCAGAATAAACACAGAGAAGAGTTGCGTCAGCAGTGGGTAACCGTGGCCACTGGCACTGAACCAACCGCCTTCCAGCACCTGCACTACCTTATAGAAAGCCTCTTTACCCAGCATGATGCTGGATTCGAAGTGAAGATGCGCCAACAGAAACATGCCCAGCAAAATGCCGCTGGCACTCTGCAGGCGATCGGCTCTGGCCGACCAGTGGTGGCTGTTGGCATGACCGAGCCAGCGCTCGGGGATGTGATATTTTGTCAGCATGTTTTTTGGGTACAGATCCTTGGGATCTACAACATAACTCACAGCCAAACTGCGCCAATGCCCAAGGAGTCTGAATGTGACCTGCCTCAATCGAAAGTGGGGGATTATCTGATCACGCTCACAAATAAACCACTTGCGGCAAAACAGAGGTAATACCAATTATCCACTACAAATCAAACGTTTATTTGAAACTTTAAAACAAAAAAGACAGCAAATTACCGTAAATCCAACCGCTGACCGAACAAACCTGAAACCGGGTTTCACTCCGCCCTCTTTACCCCGGTGTGCTGGCAAGGCCGGCAGCCTATGGCTTACAATAGCGCTTTATTGTCCCCCACGAGAGAAGATTCCATGCCCTGGATCCAGTTACGCATCCACAGCAGCAGCGAGCACGCCGAGACACTCAGCGACCTGTTGCTGGAGGAAGGCAGCGTGTCCATCACCTTTGAAGATGGTAAAGATACGCCGATTTTTGAGCCCAAACTGGGCGAAACCCCGCTGTGGGCCGACACTGTGGTGGTCGCCTTGTTCGATGCCGGCACAGATCTGACTCCCACAGTCGAGATGCTCAAGCAACTGCCCTTCCTCGAAGGCAAGCTCAACTACAAGATTGAGCAGATAGAAGATAAAGACTGGGTCCGCGAATGGATGGACAGCTTCCACCCTATTCAATTCGGCAAGCGCCTGTGGATCTGTCCCAGCTGGCGTGAAATCCCGGATCCCGAAGCCGTCAACGTAATCCTGGATCCCGGCCTGGCCTTTGGCACAGGCACTCATCCCACAACGGCCCTGTGCCTGGAGTGGCTCGATGGCCTGGATCTGCAAGGTAAACAGCTGGTCGACTTCGGCTGCGGTTCCGGCATTCTGGCGGTCGCCGGTCTCAAGCTGGGCACAACCAACGCCATAGGCATAGACATAGACTACCAGGCGATAGACGCTTCCCGCGACAATGCCAAGCGCAACGGCGTAGATGACAGACTCAGCCTCTACCTGCCTGAGGATCAACCCAAAGGCATTCAGGCCGATGTGTTGGTTGCCAACATTCTGGCCGGACCGCTGCGGGAACTGGCCCCCCTGATCGCCGAGTTGGTTCGTCCGGGTGGCAAACTGGCGCTGTCCGGTTTACTGCAGGAACAAGCAGAAGAGATCCGCGAATTTTACACTCAATGGTTCGAGATGGACGAAGCCGTTCACAAAGAAGATTGGAGCCGCTTGACAGGAGTACGCAAATAGCGGTAAAGGCGGCGCCAGAGCGCACTGGCGCTGACTTCCCACCAATCAAAAGTCAAGTAAAAAAGTTTTGCTCAGGTCATTTATTGACCTTTTCACCGCTGTCAAAAAGGCGTACTATAGCGCCCCTTTGAAGAGCAAGGTGAAACAGCAAAATGCAGATTGGACCCTATCAACTGAAGAATCAGCTGATCGTGGCACCAATGGCAGGTGTCACCGATCAGGCCTTCCGTAATCTCTGTATCCGTTATGGTGCTGCCATGGCAGTGTCAGAGATGCTTTCGTCCAATCCCGACCTTTGGGACACGGACAAGAGCCGCCAGAGAATGACGCACTCGGGTGAAGAAGGCATACGCTCAGTACAAATCGCCGGGGCTGACCCCGATAATATGGCTTGGGCCGCCCGCTACAATGTAGAGCAAGGCGCCCAAATCATAGATATCAACATGGGTTGTCCGGCAAAAAAAGTGAATAAAAAGCTCGCGGGTTCTGCCCTGCTGCAATCGCCGGAACTGGTAAAGAAAATACTGGATGCCGTGGTTGCCGCAGTGGATGTGCCGGTAACGCTGAAGATTCGCACGGGCTGGGCCCCAGAACACAGAAATGGTGTTCAAATCGCCCGGATTGCCGAAGAGAGTGGCATTACGGCGCTCGCGGTTCATGGCCGCACCCGCCAATGCATGTACAAGGGTCATGCCGAGTACGACACCATCAAGGCAATCAAACAGAATGTCTCGATTCCTGTTGTCGCCAACGGGGACATCGATAGTCCGGAGAAGGCGCGTTTCGTGCTGGATTACACAGGTGTCGATGCCCTGATGATAGGACGGGGTGCCCAGGGAAGGCCTTGGATTTTCAGAGAGATCCAGCATTACCTGGACACAGGTAGCAAGCTAGCGCCCATAGGGATGGCAGAGCAGCGTCAAGTGATGCTGGAACACCTAACCAAACTGTATGATTTATATGGGGAAGTAAAGGGCGTCCGCTTCGCCAGAAAACATATGGGATGGTACCTGGACCAGGAAGAACAGCGCCAGTTCCGTGCCGACTTTAACCGGCTGGAAACCGCTGCAGAACAATGTTCCATGGTGGAACGTTTTTTTGATGAATGTGTACTAGATAAATAAAGAGCAGAATACGAATGTTTGATCAGACAACTCACACAGAAGCTCATCAGCTTACCGTAGGCAAAATCGAAACCGCTAACGGCACCATCAAGCCCCAGTTACTGCGCGACGCTGTAAAGCGCGCTGTCAGCAACTTCTTCGCTCAGTTGGACGGTCAAGAAGCTCAGGAAGTTTATGAAATGGTGCTATGCGAAGTTGAAGCACCTCTGCTTGATATCATTATGCAGCACACTCGTGGCAACCAGACCCGCGCCGCCAACATGCTGGGCATCAACCGCGGCACACTGCGCAAGAAGCTGAAAAAATACGGCATGAACTGATAACCAGTTCGCTAGATGCTGTAACTAAAAAGGTTTACCCATAAAACGGTAAGCCTTTTTTGTTTTACCCTCCATGAAGACACTATATTGTTGATCGCCACCGACTTATCAAAGTAACACGGATAAAAATCAGCCCGATTGTTGTACCATGGAGTCTCAGTTGCAGAGACGATATCGAATAGGGCATCACAGCATCGGCCCGGTCTGATTGACATCGGCGACTGACATCTTTAAAACGTCACCCAACTTGGCGATAGCGCTACGAGACACAGCAAGGACATGGACTGATGGGACAGCTTATAGGAAATTTCTTCTCGGTAGTTTGGCGAGTTCTCGCTGCCGTTTTTGGTCACTGGCAGGCTCCGCCCTGGATGCATTGGTGCATAAAGCATCCCTTTAAAGCCTTGGGAAGCCTACTGCTGCTATCTGTATTGACTGTGCTTTGCTGGGGTGGCTGGTATTGGTATCAGCATTTACCCAAGCCCTATACCCTGCACTATACGCTCAAGGCGCCGCGGCTAACCGATTACCACCAGGCCAAACCTCAGGTCGCTCCCTTGACCCTGGCCTTCAGTGGTTCGGTCGCACCTTTGGATGTCATAGGCAAACCCGTCTCCAAGGGCGTCAGTCTCAGCCCCCAACTCGCCGGGCAGTGGCGCTGGGCCAGTGACAAGCATCTGCAATTTACTCCGGATAACGACTGGCCGATTGCGGAAAAGTTCGCGGTCAGCCTAGATAAGAAGCAGCTGCTGGCAGACCATATCTTACTGGATAAATACCAGAGCGAATTCAGCACAGCCGCCTTCACGGCCACCATCTCTGAGGGTCGTCTGTACCAGGATCCGGCCCAGCCGAGTATTCAAAAGCTGGTCGCCACCCTGGCCTTCAGCCACCCGGTGAATACGGCCTCGGTCAAACCCCAACTGGCGATATTGCTGAGCCCCGGCTTGACCTACAGCGGCAATGGCGATACCGAAGTCACCTTCGATGACAAGCATCTGTTCGCTTACATACATTCTCCTGCGCTCGCCACGCCACTTGAGCAGAGCTCTGTAACCCTGGAGGTCAGCAAAGGGATCCAGGCGGCCAGCGGCGGCAACAAGGCAGGCAAGAGCCAATGGCAAGTAGAGGTTCCCGGCCGTTATCAGCTGAGCTTTAAACAGGCTCAGGTCAACTTCGCCTACAACGACAAGGATGAACCCGAGCCGGTACTGACGATGGAAAGCTCACGTCCGGTCAACGACGAAGCGCTTCAAGGCAAGGTACATGCCTGGTTGCTGCCGGTGAAAAATCCCAAGGGAAGCCGTCACTGGTATCAGGAAAATGTCACCGAACAGGTACTGGACAAGGCCGACAAACTGACCTTGCCCCAGATCCCCGGCGCCGAAGGCCTCAACCAGTTGCACAGCTTCAAGCTGAAAGCTCCGGTCGATCGCTACGTGGCGGTAATGGTGGATAAGGAAGTCGAAGGCCAAGGGGGTTATCTGTCCCGCGATGCCGTGCTGACAGTGCTGCGAATGCCGCAATATCCCAAGGCGCTCAATTTCCTCGGCGAAGGTTCCTTGCTGACTCTGGACGACGATCAACGCCTCGGCTATCTGGCCAGAGGGGTGCAAAAGGTACAGATTGAGGTCGCCCAGTTGCTGCCTGAGCAGCTCAATGCCCTGATAGATCAAAGCTCGGGCAGCTTTGCCGAGCCCTACCTCAACAACACAGATTTCGACCGTTTGGTCACCCGTCAGGTGTTCAAGCAACAGCTTGCCGGGCGCGATCCCAGCAAGACGCTCTACGGCAGCGTCGACCTCAAGCCCTTCTTCAAGGACAAGCGCGGCATCTTTGTGGTCAAACTGACTCCGGCCGATGAAAGAGACAGCCAAACCTTCGACTATTACCAAACCGAGGCCCACGATCTGCGCTTTGTGGTCGTGACAGATCTGGGCATACTCGCCAAGCGCAGCCGTGATGGCAGCCAGGATCTGTTCGTGCAATCCCTCGGCAAGGGGACTCCGGTGGCCGGCGCCCGGGTGGCTGTCATCGGCCGCAACGGTTTAGCGGTAGCCGAGGCTTTAACAGATGAACGCGGTCACGCAAGCTTTGCCAAACTTGGCGATCTGCGCCGGGAAAAGACCCCACTCTACTATCGGGTCGAAAAGGATGGCGATCTCTCCTTCCTGCCGCTGGCTGATTGGCGTCGCCAGCTCAATCTGTCCCGTTTCGACACCGGCGGCAGCTATGAGAGCGACGATCCCGGCGCCCTGAGAGCCTACCTCTTCACCGACCGCGGGCTGTATCGCCCCGGTGAGACGGCCCATATCGCCAGTTTGGTGCGGGGGCAGGACTGGAGTACCGCCCTGGGTGGCCTGCCGGTGAAAATGCAGATCACCGACCCCCGCGGGGTAACCGTGCTGGATCGCACCTTCAAACTCGATGGCAGCGGCTTCGACAGCCTGGACTTCAGCGCCGGTGAAACCGCGGTTGCCGGTGACTATCTCGCAACTCTGTCCCTCATCAAAGACAGATACCGCCTCACGCGTCTGGGGGATGTCACCTTCAAGGTGCGCGACTTCGAGCCGGATCGCATCAAGGTGCGGGTCTATTTGGGCACCGACTTGGGCACCGACAAGCAGTTTGAAGGCTGGCGCAAGCCGCAGCAACTCAAGGCCGAGGTCTTGGCCGAGCAACTCTTCGGTGGCCCGGCGAGCGATCGCCGAGTCAGCGGCGAGATGGTGCTGTCACCAACCGATATCAGCTTCAAAGCCTGGCCCGGCTATCGCTTTGGGGTATTGGGCAAGCTCAAGGAATCGTTCCGCGAAGACTTGAGCGAAACCACCACAGACGGCAAAGGCAAGGCCAGCCTGGACTTGGCGCTGGACCGCTTTGCCGGCAGCACTTACAAGCTGCACTTGCTGGCTCGGGTATTTGAAGCCGGCTCAGGACACGGTGTCAGCGCCCAAAACCAGCTACTGGTATCCGATGCCGACTGGTTACTGGGCTACAAGAGCGATGGCGATCTGGACTTCATCAGCAAAGACGGCAAGCGTGTGCTCAACCTGCAAGCCGTTGGCCAGGACCTTCAAGGTGTGGCTACTGAGCTCAAAGTCGAGAGTATCGCCCGGCGCTGGGTGTCTGTGTTGGTGAAACAGAATGACGGCACCTACCGCTATGAATCGCGCCGCAAAGACAAACTGCTGGGCAGCAGCGCCCTGAGTCTGGCCGCAAGCGGGGGCCAATTGGAACTCGACACCAGGGAGCCGGGTGACTACCGCCTGCGGCTGCTGGATGAAAACGGCCGCCAGTTGAACCAAATAGATTACAGCGTTGCCGGCAGCGGCAACGCCAGTCGCACGCTGGAGCGCAACGCCGAGCTGGAACTGACGCTAAACAAGGCAGAATATCTGCCGGGTGAAAGCATTCAGGTAGCGATCCAGGCCCCTTACAGCGGCGCCGGACTCATCACCATAGAGAGAGACAAGGTCTACGCCTTCAAATGGTTCAAGGCCGACAGCACTCGTTCGTTGCAAAGCATTACCCTGCCGCAAGGCATTGAGGGCAATGCCTATATCAATGTGCAGTTCCTGCGGGCACCGGACTCGGAAGAAGTCTTTATGAGCCCGCTGTCCTATGCCGTGAAACCCTTTAAGGTGGATCTCGGTGAGCGGCGTCAAGCCATCGCCCTGAGCCTGCCGGAAAAGGTTAAACCCGGGACGCAACTGGATATCGACCTCAAGCTGCCAAGCAAAGCCAGAGTCGTGGTATTCGGGGTTGATGCCGGTATTTTGCAGGTGGCCCGCTATGAAGCGCCGGATCCACTGGCGCACTTCTTCGACAAGAAGGCTCTCAGCGTAGATTCGAGCCAAATTCTCGACCTGCTGCTGCCGGATCTCAAGGTGCTGATGCGCCAGGCTGCCCCCGGAGGTGACGCCGCCGCGCTGCTGGCAGCCAACCTCAACCCCTTCAAGCGCAAGCGCGCCAAGCCTGTGGTCTACTGGTCGGGTATTCGTGAGTTGGCCGCCGGAGAGCAGCGGCTGCAATATACAGTGCCCGACAGCTTCAACGGCAGTATCCGCTTCTTTGCCGTCAGTGCCACCGAAAGCGGCATAGGCACCAGCGAGGCCAGTGTCGCGGTTAAAGCGCCTGTGGTGATGAGTCCCAATGTGCCGGCTTTCCTGGCACCCGGCGACAGCGCCGATGTTACTGTGGGACTCTATAACACAGAAGCCGAGGCGCAGGATGTTACCCTGACCCTCAGCCTGAGCGGCGCCCTTCGTAGCGACTTGCAACCGCAGCAGTTCCATATCGAACCGGGCCGTGAGGCCACGGCGCACTTTGCCGTCAAGGCAGGCGACAATCTGGGTCAAGGGGAGCTCCACTGGAAACTCGCCACCAGCGAAGGCGAGCTCAAGATCAGTGAGAGCATCTCGGTGCGGCCGTTAACGCCCCACCGTTTAACCCTGGCCACGGCTGTGCTCGACCGTGCCGAAGCCAAGCTCAAACTTGACCGTCAGCTGTTTACGCCGTTCAGCAAGGTGGAAGCGGCCCTTGGCAACAGTCCGCTGGTTTGGGCTCAGGGGCTGAGCCATTATCTGGACAACTATCCTCACGCCTGTACCGAGCAGTTGGTATCCAAAGCCGTACCTGCGCTGCTGCTGGGTAAGCCCCAGGATAATCTCAATGACTTTAACCAACTCATTGGCCAGTTGCGTAGCCGCCAGAACAGCAGCGGCGGCTTCGGTCTCTGGGCTGCCAACCCGATAGTCGAGCCTATGGTGGCCTTGTATGTGGTAGACATGCTGCTGGACGCCAAGGCCCAGGGTTACCCCGTGCCCCAGGATCTACTGGACAAGGCCAACAGCTATCTGTCGAGCGTGAGCTCCGGCCCCAGCAGCGGCCAGGATGAGCTGCGCGAGCGTGCCTATGGCGCGTATCTGCTGGCCCGCCAGGGCGTGCAGGTGAGCGGCGCCCTGGCCGACATCCGCGAGCGTTTGCAGCGCTACTATCCCAAGGATTGGCAAGCAGACATCGCCAGTGCCTGGCTGGCCGCCAGCTTTACCCTGATGCAGCAGCAACAGTTGGCCGAGCCGCTGTGGCAGGCGCAGAAGTGGCAGCTGCTTGAGGACAAGCCCCAGCGCCTCGGCCTCTACCTGGATCCCATGGTGCACGATGCCCAGCTGCTGACACTCATCGCCCGTCAGGCGCCACAGCGCCTGGATGACCTGCCGGAACAACTGTTGCCGCGCATGGGCCAGTGGCTCAGCGAGCAGCGTTACAGCTCGCTGTCTGCCGGTACTCTGGTGCGGGCACTGACCGCCCTGGATAACTCCCGCGGCGATCAGGGGCTGGCCATGCAAGCCTTGGTCGATAAGGCCTGGCAGGCACTGAATCTACCCAAGGCCCAGCTGCCCCTCGGCAGTGAAGAGGTGAAATACCAGAAAACCGGCAGCAATGATGCCTTCTATCTTCTTAGCCAGCAGGGATTTGACCAAAGCCCGGCCAAGCCTTTCAGCCAGGGGCTGGAGGTGAGCCGCGACTATCTGACCCTGGAGCAGCAACCTCTTGCCAAGGTCAAGGTCGGGGATGAATTCCTGGTCAGGCTGCGGCTGCGCGCCACAGATATGGATCAGTTGCAGCAGGTGGTAGTAATAGATCTGTTGCCCGGCGGCGTGGAGCCGGTTTATCGTGACAAGGATGACAGCTTCGACGGCTGGCAGCCGCCTGTGGGTATGGCTCAGCACAGCGACTGGTCGCCACAGTGGCTCAATGTTCGCGAAGACCGTCTGGTGCTCTACGGTACCGCCTGGCGCGATGCCAAAACCTTTGTCTACAAGGTACGGGCCACCAATGTCGGCCAGTTCCAGGTGCCGCCCGCCTATGCCGAGGGGCTGTATGATCCCCTGGTTCAGGCCCAGGGCCCAAGCGGTGAGTTGGTGATCGAAGCGCCATGAAACGCCGCTATTTGTGCCTGCTGGCCCTGGCAGCCTTGCTGCTGGGGCTGAGACTCTGGCCGGCACAACCTTTTTCAAAGCTGGCGCCCAGCTCCCGCATGGTGTTGGCCGCCGATGGCAGCCTGCTGCGGCTGACGCTGGCCAGTGATGGCCAGTATCGGCTCTGGCAACCCCTGGAAGGGGTTTCAGACAACATGGTGCAAGCCATCTTGCTCAAGGAAGACCGCTATTTTTACTTCCACCCCGGTATCAACCCGGCGGCCACCGCCAGGGCGATAGTCGCTACCTATCTTAAGGATGATCGCCAGGGCGCTTCGACCCTGACCATGCAGCTGGCCCGGCGGGTTTACAACATCAACAGCCGCCAGGTTGCCGGGAAACTGCAGCAGATGCTGGCGGCGCTATGGTTGGAGCTGCGTTACTCCAAACATGATATTCTGGAGGCCTATCTCAATCTGGCGCCCATGGGCGGCAATATTGAAGGTGTCGGCGCTGCCAGCCGCATCTACTTTCATAAAGACGCCGGTGAACTGTCACTCAGTGAAGCCCTCAGCCTGGCGGTCATGCCGCAAAGCCCGGCGCGGCGCGCCCGTTTCGGTGCCGACTTTCAGGATGCCCGCGACCGTCTGGCGTTGCTCTGGCAACAAAGCTATCGCGACGATCCTCGCAACAACGGCCTGTTGACCCTCACCGCCATCGGCCATGATCGCACTGAGCTGCCATTTCTGGCGCCGCACTTCAGCCGCCGCCTGCTGCGGGATAATAGTGACACCCTAATTCACAGCACCCTGGACGTCGGCTTGCAGACCTTGCTGGAGCGGCGCCTTGGGCTGTATATCGAAAGCCAGCGCCATCTGGGGGTCAAGAATGCCGCCGCAATCCTGGTGGACAGCCGCGATCAGAGCATCAAAGCCTGGATAGGCTCGGTAGACTTCTTCGATACCGATATCCAAGGCCAGGTGGACGGCGTCAGCGCCCGCCGCTCGCCGGGCTCAACCCTGAAACCATTTCTGTTTGGTCTGGGCATAGATCAGGGGCTCATACACCCGCTGAGCATACTCAAGGATGCGCCCACCGCCTTTGGCAGTTTCCAACCGGAGAACTTTGACCACAGATTTACCGGCCCCATCAGCGCCCACGACGCCCTGGTCAAGAGCCGCAATCTGCCGGCCGTGTGGCTGGCAGGACAAGTAAACCAACCCAATCTCTACGGCTTCCTGCGCCAGGCCGGCATTCAGGGGCTCAGGGGTGAAAGTCATTATGGTTTATCCCTGGTGCTGGGCGGCGGCGAGCTGACCATGGCAGAGCTGGCGCGGCTGTACCTGATGCTGGCGAGCCAGGGCCACGACTATCCGCTGCGGGATCAACAAAGCCAGCCCATCAGCCCGCAAGGAAAGAGCTTGCTGAGCCCGGCCGCCGCCTTTATGGTGCGGGACATACTCAAGGACAACCCCCGCGCCGATGGCCTGCCCGGCAGCAACTGGACAGTGGCCTGGAAAACAGGCACCTCCTGGGGGTATCGCGATGCCTGGAGCGCCGGTATCACAGGCCCCTATGTGTTAGTGGTCTGGGTGGGTAACTTCGACGCCACCCCCAACCCGGCCTTTGTCGGCGTCCGTACCGCCGGGCCCCTGTTCTTCGCCCTCAGCGATGCCTTGCAGGGCGCGCTGCCGGGCACGGCCGACATGGCCAACACGCCGCCGGATACAGTGAAAAAGGTGGCCTTCTGCGCCGCCTCCGGCGAGCTGCCCAACCCTTGGTGCCCCAAATTGGTCGATGGCTGGTATATCCCGGGAGTTTCCCCCATCAAGATCTCCAACTTGCATCGCCCCGTGTGGCTGGATAACAAAACCGGCGCCGCCGTCTGCCCGCCCTACGACTCGGCAATTCACCACCAGGAGGTGTTTGCCTTCTGGCCGTCAGACTTGGCGGCCCTGTTCGAGCAGGCAGGTTTACCCCGCAGGAGGCCGCCGGAGCTTCCGGCCGCCTGCAGCCAAAGAGTCGCGGTTAGCTACACTTCCCCGCTTATCCGCTCCCCCTTGAAGGGCGTCACCTACAGCCTGCGCCAAAGCGTGGCCAATGAACACATAGCCCTCAAGGCCGACGCCGCCTCCGACAGCCAAATACTCTACTGGTTTGCCGGTAACAGCCTGCTCGGCCAGAGCCTGCCGGGCCAAACCCTGGAATGGCGCCCACCCAGAGCAGGACGCTTCCAACTGTCGGTCAGCGACGACAAAGGCCGCAGCGCCAGCAGACTACTTCGAGTAGATATGCTGCCTTGAGCCGGGCCGCTATTTAGATCACCTCAGTTTCGGCCTCTTCAGCCCCACAAATGCAAGACGTTCGGATTTTGCTGGGGCCGAGTGATAAATTCGGGGGAAAGGTCATCACCAGAAGAACTTTCTAAGCTGCCTGGGCGGCAGTGAACAATATCGGCCAACATATCAACGTCAATAAGCTTTTCTAAGCTGCCTGGGCGGCAGTGAACGAACAGCAAAAGTAGTGGCAGCTGCTTCCTACTTTCTAAGCTGCCTGGGCGGCAGTGAACTGTGTCCAGCATTTCTTCTACTATCTCGGCCTTTTCTAAGCTGCCTGGGCGGCAGTGAACCAGGTTTGCCGCCTCGAACACTGCGGGGATCTTTTCTAAGCTGCCTGGGCGGCAGTGAACGCAAAGAGCCTCCACTGATGGAAGCCGACAACTTTCTAAGCTGCCTGAGCGGCAGTGAACGGGTTGGCGGCTTCAATAACAGCCACGTTCTGTTTCTAAGCTGCCTGAGCGGCAGTGAACAAATCTGGGCGCAGGTGGAGTGGACGTATCTATTTCTAAGCTGCCTGGGCGGCAGTGAACATCGCCTCGTCTTCCAGCTTTTTTCTGAGAGTTTTCTAAGCTGCCTGGGCGGCAGTGAACTGATCAATGAACCCCTTAACCATTCTCACAAATTTCTAAGCTGCCTGGGCGGCAGTGAACACAACCATTATTGCAATAGAAAGGCTTTTATATTTCTAAGCTGCCTGGGCGGCAGTGAACCTGTAGGTGGTGGTCTTGTAATGGCATCTGCCTTTCTAAGCTGCCTGGGCGGCAGTGAACCTTTATTGTCACTGGCTTCAATGCCGATAAGTTTTCTAAGCTGCCTGGGCGGCAGTGAACGCGCCTTTGGCTTGGGTACTGCGTCACCTGAATTTCTAAGCTGCCTGGGCGGCAGTGAACTCAGCGCCGACGTTATAGATGAACGACAGATATTTCTAAGCTGCCTGGGCGGCAGTGAACAATTTGCATTCTTCGGACTCAGCAAGGCCAAATTTCTAAGCTGCCTGGGCGGCAGTGAACTTAGTTAGGAGTGTCTGTGTGCTTTAAGCATATTTCTAAGCTGCCTGGGCGGCAGTGAACACTGAGGTGGCAAAGGAAGTCATTCAGCATCTTTTCTAAGCTGCCTGGGCGGCAGTGAACAGAGGAACGGTCAGCCCTGAAAAGTCCAGTAATTTCTAAGCTGCCTGGGCGGCAGTGAACCATCACGCAACTTTTCAATGATTATCTCGGGATTTCTAAGCTGCCTGGTCGGCAGTGAACAGCAAGCGGTTAATCTTCAAGCGTCATTTAATTTTCTAAGCTGCCTGGGCGGCAGTGAACCGAGGTGTTTTACTGGGCGATATTCTCCGGCGTTTCTAAGCTGCCTGGGCGGCAGTGAACAAATTTACGCATGTTTTAAACTCCTACTTTTATTTCTAAGCTGCCTGGGCGGCAGTGAACATCAACGACTTGCGATATGTTCGTCACATCTATTTCTAAGCTGCCTGGGCGGCAGTGAACGGTAGACCAAGAAGAAGGAAGGCTTTCATAAGTTTCTAAGCTGCCTGGGCGGCAGTGAACGTTTATGTCTCTGATAACGCAACTGCCTCACATTTCTAAGCTGCCTGGGCGGCAGTGAACATATGTCTGGCGACTGGTTGCCGCTGGAGTGATTTCTAAGCTGCCTGGGCGGCAGTGAACAATCAGAGTGCAGACAAGCCCTGGCTGGGTGATTTCTAAGCTGCCTGGGCGGCAGTGAACTAACCCTTTTAGAAATGCGTTCACCAGCTGCTTTTCTAAGCTGCCTGGGCGGCAGTGAACAACCTTCCCAATGCGCCCTGTTTCCAGGGCACTTTCTAAGCTGCCTGGGCGGCAGTGAACTTACTGCAACATCCTGGGCTTGAACTGGTGGCTTTCTAAGCTGCCTGGGCGGCAGTGAACTGTATGTGTAAGTGCCGATATCGTCACTTATCTTTCTAAGCTGCCTGGGCGGCAGTGAACAGGCAGTTAGCGGATGGGTTCGATTCAATGATTTTCTAAGCTGCCTGGGCGGCAGTGAACGTAGCCACAAGATTTGATGTCTCAAGCTGCCCTTTCTAAGCTGCCTGGGCGGCAGTGAACGTTTGCTCAATA
>NZ_KI912437.1:115722-156652 GCF_000518445.1 Shewanella sp. 38A_GOM-205m
CTTTCTAAGCTGCCTGGGCGGCAGTGAACTTAAGCAGCGGTTAAATGGCGTGGCATTTGGTTTTCTAAGCTGCCTGGGCGGCAGTGAACAACGGGACGCTTTAGAGCTTTGCGCTGACGAATTTCTAAGCTGCCTGGGCGGCAGTGAACCGCTGAGAACTGTCCGCGTCAAACATTCGTCATTTCTAAGCTGCCTGGGCGGCAGTGAACATGCTTTCAACGCCTAGTTGTTCATCAATAACGTTTCTAAGCTGCCTGGGCGGCAGTGAACGGGACAGGATCAAAGAGCTGATGCTATCAAATTTTCTAAGCTGCCTGGGCGGCAGTGAACCTTTTTGTCAATAAAGGCCTCGGGAATATATTTTTCTAAGCTGCCTGGGCGGCAGTGAACTTGATAGTTAATTCTGATGCTCCCTGGCAACATTTCTAAGCTGCCTGGGCGGCAGTGAACGTCAAAGACCAGACCGAAGCCATTTGCATCGATTTCTAAGCTGCCTGGGCGGCAGTGAACCAAAGAACTATAGACTCAAGCTCTCCGGTCCTTTTCTAAGCTGCCTGGGCGGCAGTGAACATCACTATGAATAAGCTCTTATGAGGAACATTTTTCTAAGCTGCCTGGGCGGCAGTGAACAGAGATTTCCATCTCCATCATCGACAATGATATTTCTAAGCTGCCTGGGCGGCAGTGAACAGCAAGTAAAATATTGGGCGCTCTCTGATAGCTTTCTAAGCTGCCTGGGCGGCAGTGAACTGAATGTTTGCTACTGCTGATTCGATTGCTTTTTTCTAAGCTGCCTGGGCGGCAGTGAACGAGGCGTGGGGGATGGTTTGTCTTTAACTTTTTTTCTAAGCTGCCTGGGCGGCAGTGAACTGTTTAGTGATTGTTGTACTGAGATCGTGAATTTTCTAAGCTGCCTGGGCGGCAGTGAACATCAAAGCGTTTCCTTGTCGATACGCTGAAAATTTCTAAGCTGCCTGGGCGGCAGTGAACAGACTCAAGGAACTTATCCAGCTGATTGAGCTTTTCTAAGCTGCCTGGGCGGCAGTGAACTTTGGCATCGTCGCGACCCTTCTCGTGCATCATTTCTAAGCTGCCTGGGCGGCAGTGAACTAGCAAACCTATTTTCTTTTGCAAGTACTTTTTTTCTAAGCTGCCTGGGCGGCAGTGAACAAGTTAACGGAAAAGGAGGAAGGTTTCGCCAATTTCTAAGCTGCCTGGGCGGCAGTGAACAACACGCTTTATCGGTCTCGGCGCGATTGATATTTCTAAGCTGCCTGGGCGGCAGTGAACGACTTAAGACTCTTAATAGATTCATTTATATTTTTCTAAGCTGCCTGGGCGGCAGTGAACGACCGTTGACGTTGGCCAGTCGTTTGCAGCAATTTCTAAGCTGCCTGGGCGGCAGTGAACCCAAATGCAAGCGGATTTGAGATGTACACCAATTTCTAAGCTGCCTGGGCGGCAGTGAACTAGCTCTGATTCTTGGATTGGCTTCTTTTCTATTTCTAAGCTGCCTGGGCGGCAGTGAACAATTGTGCCTATAGGTGTTTCCTTAACATAAGTTTCTAAGCTGCCTGGGCGGCAGTGAACGTCAAAGACCAGACCGAAGCCATCTGCATCGATTTCTAAGCTGCCTGGGCGGCAGTGAACTAGAACATTTTGATATCAATAAGGCTTTACCAGTTTCTAAGCTGCCTGGGCGGCAGTGAACGTTCGCTGGATTTCGGACTGCCGTGCTGCTCTTTTCTAAGCTGCCTGGGCGGCAGTGAACCGAACTGCTGAAACTGCTCGAGTGTTTCAATATTTCTAAGCTGCCTGGGCGGCAGTGAACCAAGAGCAAGGCGATTCTCCACATGGTTGAGATTTCTAAGCTGCCTGGGCGGCAGTGAACAAAACTGCTCACTTTTAACGATACGCCCACAATTTCTAAGCTGCCTGGGCGGCAGTGAACGGATGATTTATCGCATGAACAAGACGATGAAATTTCTAAGCTGCCTGGGCGGCAGTGAACTGAGCCGAGCAGAGGGGGGAATTCGGGAATGCTTTCTAAGCTGCCTGGGCGGCAGTGAACAATAGAATAAAGCAATAAAAGAAAGTCACAACAGGTGGTTAGGATAAAAAAGCTATTTTTACCCTGTTGAATACCACCTGTTGTAACTGATTGTATATAAAGCTTATTTTTAAAGAGCAAAAATAAAGGGTAAAACTCCCCCTTTGATGCTTAAAAGTGCGGTACTGTTCCAAGCGATGCAATACCATTAACTTTACGACTCAGCCCGTAGCAATCGAACGGCCCATCCACAGGTGTACTTTGCGGATATCTTTCGATAAACAGCGGGAACTTGCTGTTTTTGTCCGGCGAACGTTGTTTCGTTTGCTGGCTGTGCAAGAAGATAAATGGCAAATCACACTGCCCAGTCGGTTTGCTTTTTTCAAGATCGGTTAAGCACTCGGCCAGCGGCTTGCCCGACTTTGCCGCCCATAATGCCGCCTTTTGCTGCATAGCCCGCTCAATCCGCTCAGGCGATTTCACCTGTTTGCGTACAAAGCTCACGTAGGAAACATCACTCGGTACGGGTTTGATCCCTTTAATATGCGCATAGTCTTCGAACCGATTCAGCCATTGGTGAATGGCTAGCTTTTCCAATGACGCTTGTTCTTTGGCAAAGAGGCGCAATTTACCGCCCAGGGGAAACTTAGCCCGGAGATAATCAGGAAAGCCAACCGCAACACTAGACTGATTTGCATCCACTTTGTGTTCAACAAGTGCAATATGCACTTGTTGAAATACATTTTGCCAGAGGAAACCAAGCGAGATATCGACATCCGGTAGTAAGGTAATTTCTTGGTAGTAGTTCATTACCGCCACCTATTTATCACTTTCGCCGAATACCCCACCGCGCACCAACACGGCCACCACATAATGTTCATCTTCTTCACGCGGTAGTGGTTCTCCACGAGCCCACTTGTCAAAGAAGCTGTAAAAATCCTGCTTATCTTTCGGAGTGCGGAATGCTTTACCCAAATTGGTCACTGCGCCATAAGGTTCTATGGCAATCGCCCCTGCACTTTGTTCTGCCAAAGCATATTCTGGATACCAAGTATCAATAGAACGCAATGCATTACCTATTTTTTGTGAGTGCATCGCTGCATGTTCATTAACGGCATAAAGAATTTTACTTTTCTTGGTTTTGCTATTGCCTTTATCCAACACTAGCTCTTCACTTGGATAAACTTCTTGCGCTTTACCCACTTTTGCGTAGCAGTCAATTTGCAGCATCAGGTGTTCGGACTCACTGGCCAAGGCCTTGGCAATGCGTTCAGCCAAACTACTCACTTGTTCGTCGTTATGATCGAAATGGCGGGTGCTGAACTTTTTGGCGTCAAACGTCCAAGTTTGCTCCGCCCCTTTATTAAGCGCCTTAACTTGCACTTCAATTTCTTCAGCACCCACTCGGTTACGCCATAAGAAACGCGCGTTTGCCAGGTTAGTGGCGTAGCGTTTTGCCAATTCAAAACAACCATGCTTGGCAATGTACTGCTCAACTGCGGCACTATAGCTCTGTTTGAATTGCGCATTATTACAAGCCGAAGGTTGAGCTAAACCACCCAACACTTTTAGGGTGAAATGGAGTTTAAGAGTGTCTTGATCTTGCCCCAGAGCACAGGCATCGACACGTTGTAAGTTTGCTTTCTCCACTTCGGCATTTAACTTAAGCGGATCATTTTTTACTGCCGCTTTTAAACGGTTAGAAATGGTTCCACGTACCGATTTTTCTTGTAACGATAAAGGAGTGGCCTGTTCTTTAGCGTCCCAGCTAGTGCCAAAGAGATAGCCATCTGATGGGACTAGTTTTTTTTCAAATGCCAATACTGACGCGGTGTCGTTATTTTTAGCCATGAGATTGTTCCTTATTGATGTTCGTTGATAGCGTTAACTGGCTGACAAAGGTAAAGATCGTTTTCTAAATCGGAGTGGTATTGCCAAAGGGCGTCATCGAGGTTTTTAATTTTGTGCGCCATAACAAACTCACCCAGTGTGACCACACTTTCAGCAAAGCGGTGCGGCACTGATGGATCGCGCTGATTTTTTGCCTCACCTAATGGTGAAATGCCCTGAAACCCAGTGGCAATCGGCACAATCCAGCCACTCGTCTTGCGTTGGCTATGCCAAACAACACTGCCATCTTCAAGCTGTTCACAATTGTGGTTAACACTGAGGTAGCCAAGCAGTGCATCTAATGCATCATTGCCTTGCTGCATGGCCTCTATCATTAGATCGCGCCGTTCTAGCAGCACATAGCCCGGCATTAATTGGCGTAGGACTTGGGCTGTATCCTGTTCCGCAATCACAGATTTGACTGAGGGCAACCCAACGGAAAGAACGTCGCCTCCTGCGACTTTCATCGTTGCTAACACTGCTTGCAACTGCTGGGTAAAGTCTGGCTGCTGAACTTGCTCCTCATTGCCACTCCACTCAATCACTAAAGAGACGTCTAAATGACAGCGTGCTTCTTCTATAAATGCCGAACGCGAACCGTCCTTATCGAGTGGGTTACCTGTACCAATGATTGAATGGACAAAATCGCCCTCACCTTTGTGAGTTTGTACATCACAGCAATGACTGACAACGGCGACACTGTGCAGCATTAACTCAGACAGACCGGCTTGGTTCAGTTTACGCTCTAAGGCATGCACAAAGCCTAACCATGCTGTCATGGCCGGAAAACCGATGGTAAAAGGGCTTGAGAGTGCATTGGCGTTGTGAATTTTAATATGGGGCAAAATCAGCACTCTCATCGAAAGTTCTCCCTATTGCTGGCAACCACGGTCTCAATGGCCAAGAGTTCTTGATCGGCCAGTAATAAGGGGTTGCTGATGACTTTGCTGCGGCTGTAGTGGTTGATTAAGCCACGGGCAATATGGCGAGTGATTTTATCGAGCCACTCATTTTCTTGTTCTCGCTGCGACTCAAATTCAGGGTACAACCAAACTTTTTGCTCCAATGGCAATTCGCTTGGCAGAACGCCTTGATGGTCAGTGAGAAACAGGCGCACTTGCCACATTTTTTCAATAACCAAATCAACGTATTGCTGAATGCGGTAATCGCGTCCACTACGGATATTGATGTTGTTATAGTCGGCTTTAAACAGTCGATGCAACGCTTCCAACACCTCCTTGGCTTGCCAAGCGGTAAAACACTCTTTGAAAAAGTCCGTCTTAGGCAAGCGGATTTCTCTGGGTGTTAAGTTAGGCGGAATGGATGGAAGAAGATGGGCTTTTCCCGCATTTTGGTTATTGAGCACACTGATGTTTTGAGGTTTTGTACCGCCAAAGCCAATGGTCGTTAGACCAAATATTTCTTGATAGCCCTCTGGGTGAAATCGATTGGCTTTTTTGCACTCTCTTACCTCTTTAACAAGCTCCCCAAATCGCATTGCATCAAGTCGTTTGCGTAATTCAAAAAGATGGCCTGAATGGGTCAATAGCGACAATAAATGATATTCACCTTCGGCTACCGGGAAATAGACCTGCTTAATCTTCGAGCTGGATACCGAAGCTTGATCGCTATCGATCATTTTTAAAAAACCGTCTCGTAGCGTCTGATAATCACAGGTTGGCACCTCTAGCAACTGGCGAGCCAACTCACTTTCTTGTTCAATATGCACGAGCAGAGAGCGTTGATCGCTCATCGGCAAGCTCAGGAACTTATACACGTCCAATGCCGCTGCATTGCCGAGTGCATCTGGCTCTACCGCCACATTGCCTGATCGCAGAAAGCCATCGGCACTCGGTTTATTCTTGGCAATTATCGATGAGACATAGCCATTTTTGTTCTTTCGCGCACTCGGATGACTAAAGGTGCAGGGATGTGAGGCTATTGAGATTTGCCCAGCCCTTTTAGCAGCATCGGGTAACCAATTTGCCAACAGAAAGTTTTGCTCACACTCCCGCTGTTTTTCCAATACTTCTGATTCTTGCATCGAGGTACTGACATTTTTCTTAAGCCAGGCTTCTTTGCGCTCGGCAAAGAAGGTGACTATTGCTGGATCTAGCACGGTAAATCCCTCCACTATTTAACCTTAACCAAGCCTAATTGGTCGTTATAACTGTATTGCTGACTTCCTTCCCGGTAGATAAAACTGATTTCTCCGTATCGCACTGATGTAGCAAACTCCTGCTCAGCACTTGTGCTGTATTGATTAACTAACTCGCCGTAATCACGTAGCAGCCAAAGTTTCTGCTGTTGTTCTGGCGCAAGCGGTTGATGCTCAATATTCAAGGTGCGCTCAATCGGGTATAAACCGCCTTGCCCTTCACGCAGGCAAAACTCTATGCAGCGCGCTTTTTTAACTAAGTAGATTTGCACTGAGGGTTCACTTTTACGAAAGCGTTTGAAGTATTGCGGCAATGCCGTAAGCCACCAGTAGCCATGAATATGACCGTGTAAATGCTCACACCAACAAGATTGAGGTCGGCTTTCGCGACGGTTGCGGCTGAATCTATCCCGGCGGTTAACTTCGCTTACTTCTGACTTGCCGATTTGATCCGTGCCGCATGTTTTGGCGGTGGCAAAGTGCTCTAAATCTGCCAAGTTTTTTTGTGGCTCCAACGTCGCTCGCTTCTGAATTCGAGCAACCGCATTAAGCGATTGCAGCAATGGCTTTTCGTCCACCAACTGGGTTAAATCATGAGTGACGAGCTGAGTAGTTCGGTCGGTTTCATAGCCAGGACGGTTAAATACTCGCTCTTCTCCCCCCTTGAACCCTTTGAGGTTGTACTGCAACAAGCCAATATTGGGCACAGGAATTTCTCCATCACGGTGCCTGCGTACACGGCCTGCCATTTGAATAATCGAACGAAAAGAAGAGGGCTCTATCACCGCCCAATCAAAGTCATGGTCGCGCCCCACTTCTTCCACAGGCGTCGTCACCAAAATAAAGATCATATTTTTTGCAGAACAGGCATCCAAATGACCGCGAATTATGGGATGGGTAAAGGCAACCGGTAATTCGTTCGCTGCTTCTTTACGCTTAAGCACCTCATCTAGATGCTTTTCTTGCTCGTGGCGCAGCAACAGCACTTGCTGACTGTGGTAAGCCATGCAACGTACTTCGGTATCTGCTGGCCAATCACAACTGAGTAAGTACTTGGTTAGCTCGACACAGGGTTGAATATTGGCAAGGCGCACCACACCAAAGGAAACTTGAATTTGGCTTTGGGGCTCTAAGGTAGAGTGGTGCCGGTGTTTGGCCAGAACCGCTTGCTTTACTGTTGCAAAATACTGAGTATCAAGCGGTAAATCTGGTTGTTTGAGGCAGGGGATAATTTCGGCTTTACGTTTGGCGGTTTGCTGTTTGAGCTTCTCGACCCGTTTATTGATAAAGCCTTGTTGCAAGGCCTGGTAAGCCTCCAAGTCATAATCATTGCTCCCCACCAACTGAGTATGTGCCATAAATTCATCAATATAAATACAATTAATGCTGGCGTTTCGGTCACGACTGGCGGCAAATACTGCCCACCCCTGGCGATAGGCATTGTACAAACCGAGCGCTAAATCCGGCGGTATAGTGGCAGAGGAAATCATGACTTTGCGCCCCAACATACCGGCCAAGTGAACGAGTCTGCCAATCGCAATCAGATCGTCGCCAGTAAAATCATCGATTTCATCTATCACCAAGTCGGATGACATTAACCGTAAGCAAGGCAATATATAACGCCCACCCCGTTTGGTTTCAGTAGCTGCCATAATATGATCTATGGTGCAAACCAGTACCGGGGCATACAGCAACTTGCGATCTTTTTCCTTGATTAAAACAGTAGTGAGTTCTTCTTCAGGCAATACGCCCTGCCAATGCAGTTCATCAGTTTCTTCTTGCAAGCTTTCCATCGATTCAGAGCCAAGCTCAGCTTGATTAAGTTCCATTTCTTCCTTATCGACTTGCGCACCAGTCTGGTGATGTAACTCGTAAATCGCCTTAGAGCCAATGAGCACAGCGAGATCTTTATCTTGCAGTTTGAGCCGCTGTTTGTATTCATCACCAGTTTGCAAAGTAAGGGTGCGCAAACCAAGCGCGAGAATAAAACGCAGACTTTCACCATCCTCCGAGAGCGCCTGCATGATTTTGGCGTTAGCCATGGTTTTCCCACAGCCAGTACTCGCCATGTTGACCACAAAATAACCTTGGCTTTTATCTTCAGTATGCTCACGCCACTCGATAATTTTACGTACCGCTTTATCTTGCCAACGGAACGCTTTGGGGGTGTTTGCCTTGGGTGCCAGCTCGGTGAGTTCAGTCGCTTTTAGCGGCTCAGATTCAAAAAAGGGCAGTAACTTCACCGTATTCACCGCCACCCTGGCGACATTAACCAAATGTTCATCCAGCTTTTGTTTACGCTCTTTGGTCTCTGGATCTGTATTGGCGTACAGCTCGGTTGAAACCTTCCAACTAGGATCATTGGCTTGCGAAGAGTAATAATGGTCGCCCAGCATCAAGCACAACCGTGCATGGTGTAAAACCACGCGCCAGCTGCCGTCATTCATCGCTTGATCTAACAAAGGCAACTGATGCAATAAATCCTTCGCACGGCGTTGCAATGCCGTTAGCCAAGTTTGTGATTGAGAAAGTAGCCCTAAAGGAAATTCAAAGCATTTGGGTAACAGCCTGTTGTAATCCTCAAATTGGTTTTCATATCCCCATGCCGAAGTGATTCTGGCCAACAAATCACCAAGCGAACTATTACGATTCTCTCGCTGCTCCCGACACATATCTTCTTTTTTGGGCAGCGGTAATCTGTGATGAGAAACAATTAACCAACTAATCAATGCTGCTGCGTTGGGCAGTTCGCTTAGTGGCTTTGCCGTTTGTAACCTCTGGTAAGTCAATCGCGACTCATCAATGCCTTGGTTGATCAGAAAGTTCAACCATGCTTCATCGTGACTATCACTCATCTGGCTTGTAACGAACTGATGAAATAACAGGCAAGAGATCCACTCATGGCGCAGTGGGTCGCCTTTATGCTGGGTTTTAATCTCTGGATTTAATTTTTCCTGAAAAAGTAAAGAAGCCTTACCCCAATCGTGCAGCAAAGCAGCCATGCCAGTGATCGCCTTAACCAAGGGTAAATATTTCCAATCACTTTCATAGTCGCTGTTGAGTAAATCTTTCTCAGTACTGTTAACTGGCACCACACCTTCCAAATTAAATTTCCTTTTACTCCCCACCACCCATAAAAACTGGCTGCGGGAGCGAGAGCGGATCCAATGGCAACTGACGGCAGTGCTGCGGCTGGCGGTTTGACGTAGCATTTTCTTCACCGTTAACAATCCCTCTTCGGTGATCAGGGTTTGCCAGGTGTTATCGCCAATCCGGTTGGCGAAAGCATCCAGTACGCGACGGGTTTTCTTAAGCGCGTTTTTTTCACACTGAGAGACAAAGGTGACCATCATAATGGGATTGCCTCGCGCTCTTGTTCACCCTGATCTCGCAGGGCAACGCGTTTTACTGTGTCAAACATAAAGTCGAGTGCTTTGTGCTCAATAAAGGCTTGCAATATTTGCTGGCGAAACTCTTGTTCGGTTGCGTTTTCTTTGGCACAAACAAAGGCCCAGGGCAGCACAATGGCGTCTTTGATTAAATCGGCCACATCAAACACCAAAGCACCGCGGCGGGTTTTACCATGCATCACGGCAAAGCCATGCGGAATCCCCAATACCCACAAGCAGCTTGCTGCCAAACCATAAGCTAAGTAGTTGCCATGGTTTAAAAAGTCGTTGGCTTTGTCGGTACATTTTTTGTCGGGTTGTTGTTGGCGAGAAAAACCCTCTTTGCCGGTATTATTGGCCGCGTATTTGTATAGAACTTTTGTTAATTGCGCTTCGGTAAGCAGCAGCTCTGAGGATTGACTGGCTGCCACTGTGCGCTTGTGGAAGGTTTCAAGTGATTGTTGGATAACCTGATCCTGAACATTGAACTTTTCCAGAGCGAGTTCACGGTCAGTGCGCCACACCTTTTGTAAGTAGTCGATTCGGGCATTTTGAAATTGTTTTGCAGCGGCTAAGCGCTTTTCATCATCAAACCAAAATGAGAGCCAGCCTTGCAGGTATTCGGTAGGGCGATATTCACTTTGCGGTGTAAACCACTCCACTTCAGTCGCCATATGCAACGGTGTGCCACCACCGCCACAAAACCCTACCAGTACTCCGGCCTGCGAGAGCATACGCATAGCGGCCTGAGTAATTGATGTACCGTTGCCAAGCAGCAAGACTGTAGTGTTGGCGATAGGGATATTGAAGTAGAGGTTTTCTTTATCAGCTTCGGTTAAATAGAGTACTCGGCCATCTTTTTGCATTACGCGACAATATTCGAGGTAATACATGTTGGCGCGTTTTGAGTGCAGAATCACTTTAAGATCAGAGGGTGAGAAATCGTCCATTTAAATACCTCGGCGTTAGATATCAGTTACTTTTACCCAACTTTCCTATTGCCACCAATACTGTACAGACACTCAGGTTAACTGAGTTTACCTCGGCTCAAACCATGCCGGTCCTAGCTATTGAATAACCACTGCTTGATGTCATTTCGGTTTACCAGCACCAACTGCTGAGCCTCTGGAGTGCCATCCAGATACTTGGTATTGACCTGCATTTCCCTGAGCAGGTAATCCACCAAGGCAGCCCGGCACTGAATAATGAGTTGTCCCCCCTCCATCTGATAATCCTTGGCCAGCACCTGTTGTTGCTGGGCTGTCAGGCGGGGATCCGGAGCCAGAATTACCGCCAGCATGGTCTGCCAGGCCGAGTCATCTTTTACAGTTTGATGGGCGATGCCCTCCACAACAGGAATTCCCCGAAAACGGCTCAGAACAAGATCGCGAAAAGCCGCTGACTTTTCACAGTAACCCCGAACATGGTAGCGACTGCCGGCCTTGACTAAGGTGTGGGGGGTAAAAATTCGTCCTTCATCTTCGGGATTGGACAGAGAGACATATTCCACCTCAAGCCTGAGGTTTTGCTCGATGGCATTAATCAAACCGGCGAGGACATGGCGGCACGTGTTGCGTTCCGGCAATGCCATTCGGGTGGCACAGGAGCCATTCAAGGGGCGGGGCTGAGCAAAGTAACCTGTCTCGTACCAGAGGAAAAAGTCATCCAGGGAAGCAGATGAGTAGCTGAGACTGGCGTGCTCTGCAAACCCGAAACAGGCCTTATCAAGCTTTATCAGGGCGCCTGGGTGCAATTCCCGATATTTGGCCAAATCTTTGTGGGCTTGCTGACGGGTAATTGCAAATTGGTGTTCGATATCTTTATTGCGGACTCTCCCTTTCCAAAAGGCCAACATCTCGAGAAAAGCAAATCGCTCTATCGGCAACTTACAATTGCTCACCTTCCCCTCCATGGACATTTAGCTGTCGTCACCTGAACATAAATTCAGTCTGCCATAGCCCCATGTCAACGAGTAGACCTGATGGCGAAATATTCGACACGGCTCATACAATATATTATTTGGTAAAAATCACTTTGATAAATGCCCTCAACATATTGTTTAGTAAAAGAAGACGGCCGACTGGCCGTCTTGCTCGGCTCTTGGCTATTAAACCTCTGCCGGCTCCAACATAAAGACCTTCTTATGCTGTCCCAAGAGTTGTTGCAGCAACTGATTGGTCTGTTCCAGCGTCAGCTTATTCAGCGTGTTATCCGTCTCGGCCAGCTCCTGAAGTCGCCCTTCATCGGCCATGGTCTGCGCCAGCGCGGCGCTCCAAAAGGCGGCGCTTTGGCGCTGTTGACGCTGCAACACGGCCAGGGTTTGCTTGGCCTGTTTGAACTCGGCGACACTCATGCCTTCGCGCACCAGATGCTGCACTACAGTATCGGCGTCTGCGGCCAGCGCCTCGGCCCGCTCAGGCGCCGCGGTGAAATTGAGCCGTCCCAGATAATAAGCCGCCGGGTCACGCGCCAATAGCTGCGACATCTGGATCACATAAACACCGGAAGCCTCGGTGCGCAGTTTCTGCCGCAGCCTTTGGTTCAGCACCTGTTCTATCAGTTGCATCGCCATGCTGTTTGCCGCACTCCACTTCGCATCCTGGCTGTATTGGATCTGCACCATGGTTTTCGGGCTGCTGCTCCAGGGGTAACGGCGCTCCATAGACTCAGCCTTGGGGCGAATGTTGCGATCAGTCCAGCTCTGCGCTGTTTTGCCCTCCTGTTTGGCAAGATGACCGAGCCAGAGGTTGGCCTGCTCGCCCAATTGCTTGAGCGGCAGATTGCCGCTGATGCTCAGCACCATGGCGCCTGGGTCACCCAGCAGTCGCCTATCTAATTGCTCAAGTTTTGCCAGCTCTGATGCAGGGTCACTGCCCTGCATCAAGAGCAGCTCTCCGTTCTCAAAGGCGACTTGTGTGATGGCATCCATAAAGCGCCGCTCGGCGGGCATATGATTCCGCTGTTGCTGAATGGCCTGTAGCTGCCTGCTCAAAGCCTCCTGGCAATACTTGGGCTGAGTCAAACGCAGGGCAAATAGCTTGAGCAGCGGCGCCAGGGTATCGGCGGATGCCTGACCACGTAGGCCATGATGCAGCAGCTCAGCATAGGCGGTGATGCTGATGCCGTATTGCTTCTGCAAGGCCAGCAGATCCCGGCCCGAATATTCGCCGATACCACAGGAGGATGGCAGGTAAAGCGCCTGGCTGACATAGCCCTTGGTGTTGTGGTTCTCCAGAGAGCGGCCACCGGGAAGGCGTAGATCCAGCTGAATGTTATCGGTCAGCATAGGATCGCTGTGCAGCAGCAAGGTCAGGCCATTGGCCAGTTGCCAGCGCTCGCTGCGCACCTTGGGCAAGGCGCCAAGCGCCGGCAGTGATGCTCTATCCACAACCTTATTCATCGCCGGCGGCGTTAAGTCCAGTGTCAGTTGCCTGGGTTTGAGCGCAAAGGCGCCTGGCGTGCTCGCCAGCCCCTGTTGCCAGGCGGTCAGCAGACTATTTTTATTGAGCTTTTCGGCGTCTGTGTCCGGCCCTATGAGGGCAATTTTGACCTCAGCCTGTTGCAGCAAAGACTGTACCGCCGCCTGCAGATGCTCGGGCGTGACCTCGGCGAGAAAGGTCTGGGTCATCTGCCACTCTTGCTGTTTGTTCAGCATAGGCATTTGAAAGCTGACGGCATTGGTCAATTGCTCGAGCAGATAACCGCTGTCATAGCGCGACTCGCTCAGCGCCTGCTGTTGCAAGCGTGCCAGCAAGGGCACCTTAACGGCATCCAGCTCGGCTTGGCTCACCCCTTGGCTCGCCAAACGTTTAAGCTCGGTGGCAAAGCGCTGCAACGCTGTGCCGTAGTCGGCATCGAGCGGGTGCAGAATCGCCAGATGCTGAATTCGCGAAGGCGACAGTACCGCGCTCTGATCGCCGAGCTGCGCCTTGGCAAACAGCTGTTCATCCACCATCAGGCCGAGACGACGGTTCAGTACCGCCAGCCAGAGCCTGTCGAGCAGATCCCGCCATTGGCCGTTGATACTATTGAGCGGCGCGGGCAAGGGCTGTTGCAGCATGAGTTGGATGAAACGCTGCGATTGCTCGGGATCCAACACAGTTTGCAGTTGCACCTCGGCAGCAGAGGCATCGAAGCGGCCCCAGTCGGCGGTGACTTTACTGTCGCCCTTCGCCATAGGCCCGAAGAAATGCTCGATATGCTGCCGAGCGTCTTCGACATCGAACTCACCGGCCATCATCAGCACCATATTTTGCGGCTGATACCAGTCCTGATAATACTGCTTGGCCAGGGTCACAGGCGCAGTGCGGATCACTTCGGGCAGGCCTATAGGATTACGCTCGGCCAGTTCGCTGCCTTGATAACGCAGTTGCTCCAGGGCGCTATTGATCCTCTGCCCTAGCCCCTGACGCAGACGCCACTCTTCGATGATCACTTCCCGCTCGCGCTCAAACGCCTGGGGATCGAATGTCAGCTGATGGCCCCACTGGGATAAGATTTTCAGTCCCAACGCCACTTGCTGCTCGTCGGCGGCGGGTAAAGACAACTTATAGACGGTGGAAGCAAAGCTGGTTACCGCATTGACATGGCTGCCAAGGCTGATCCCCTGCTGCTCCAGTTGTTTAAAGCTTTGCTGATCCGCAAACGCCTCTGTGCCCTTGAACGCCATGTGTTCAACAAAATGGGCCAAGCCCTGCTGGGCGTCGGTTTCCTGCAGCGAGCCGGCCTTAACCAGCAGCCTGAGTTCCACATTTTGCCGCGGATCTTTCCTGGGCAGCAGCAGCACCTGCAAACCGTTGGCCAAGGTATAAGTTTGCAGATCCGGCCTCAGTGGCAAACTGCCCTCGGCGAGTGGTTGCTGTGACGTTGACTGTTGTTGTGACTGTGGTTTCGGCTCAGTAGTGCTTTGGCAAGCCAGCAGCAAACCGACCAGCAAACATACTATCAAGGGTTTCATTTCAGGCCTCCCTCAGGCGGGTGATGGTGGCAGGTTGAGATTGTTCATCCTGCTCCAGGGAAATAATCTCATCGGCCAGCTGATGCAGTGGCAATTGATGGCTGACCAACACTATGCAGGCCTTGGGCAACTCGGCGCGCAAGAGTTGCAGCAGCGAAGTGGCGGCGGCTATGTCCAGCGCCGAGGAGGTTTCATCCAACAGGATCAGCTCAGGGGCGTTGAGTAGCAACCGGGCAAACATCACTCTTTGCTGCTCGCCGCCCGATAGCCGCTGCAGCCAGTTGTCTGTGTGTTCGAGCGTGTCCTGCAGCTCCCCTAATCCCACCTGCTGCAACACCTGGAGGCAACGTTCGTCGCTAAACCTCTGGGTGTCAGCCGGATAACAGATGAGCGACTTGAGTGAACCCTCCGGCAGATAAAGGCGCTGGGATATCCAGCAGGGACAGACCCGAGTAGCCAGCTCCCCGCAATAGCCATCCCAGAAGCCAGCCAGGGTTCGCAGTAAACTGGTTTTCCCGATACCGGAGCGGCCGTGCAGTACCAGCAGCTTTCCAGGTGTGAGTGAAAGGCGCAGTCTTTGCAGCAGCGGCCGACCATCCGGCAACAAGAGATCCAGACTGGCCTGCAACAGCGGCACTACCTGTGGTTCAAGCACATTGACACTTTTATCTGGAACACTATCTGTTGCAGCTGAGGGCTTGGCGGCGACTGCCGCCTCGGGCCGCGGCGTATCGGCAAACAGACTGGCTTCAAAATGACTCAGACGCTCGACCGTAGCGCTCCAGCGCGCCAGGTCTTTATAGGCGTAGATAAACCAGCTGAGGGCACTGGCCACCTGGGTGAAGGCCATCTTTATCTGCATTAAACCGCCGAGCTGAATTGCCCCGGCAAGAAACTTGGGCAGAGCAAAGAATATCGGCGCCAGCATGGTGACCTGGCTGTACCCTGTTGTGAAGAAGGCCAGATTACGCTCCTTGGACATCAAGGCGTACCAGTTACCGGCTACCCGGGAGAAGCTTTGCGCCAGAGCCTGCTGCTCGCAGTCCTCACCTCGCTGCCCGGCAATGGCTTCACTGTGGTTACGGCGCTGCACCAGGGCGATACGGAAATCCGCCTCACGCTTTTGTTGCTGAAAGTTAAGCCGGTGCAATGGCTTACCCACCTTGTGGGTGATCAGGGTGCCTATCAGGGTGTAGAGCAGGCAGACCCACACCATGTAGCCGGGTATGGTCAACTCGGCATCGCCCAAGGGAATGCTGATCTCGCCGGACAGCGTCCAGAGGATCACCACAAAAGAACCTATGGTGAGTACAGAACGCAAGAAGGACAACAGCAGATCCAGCGAAGTGTCCACCAGCAGGAAAACGTCCTCGGCGATGCGTTGATCCGGGTTGTCAGGCTCCTGCTGCCCAAGCTGGATTCGGTAATGGCGACTGTCCGGCGACAGCCAGCGGCTACATAGATCCCGGGTCATCCATTCACGCCACTGTATGATGAGCTTTTTCTTCAGGTAGTCGGCGTACACCAACACCAGCACCAAGGCGACGATGATCAGCATAAACTGCTGCAACAGGGGGTAAATCAGGCTGCCATCCAACTGCTGCAGCGCGTTGAAGAAGTCGCCGTTCCACTGGTTGAGCTGCACGCTGAACCAGACCGAAGAGAGGCTTAAGGTCAACACCACCAGCAGCAATGCCAAAGCCGGCAGCCGTTGCCGATTACACCAAAAGGGTTTTATCAAATGCCAGAACATGGCCAGATGTTTCATATCGGAAAATCCATCAATAGCAACGGGCGGCCGCTGGGCCGCCCGCCGAAGAGTCAGCTTAGTATTCGTAGTTCAACTGCAACCAGAACTGACGTCCCGGCTCATAGTTGAAATAGAGCTGATCCTGATAAACAAAGGAGTCGTTGGCATTTTTGCGGTTGAGCAGGTTGTAGATCTCCACCGACACAGAGGCGCCCTTGGCAAACTCGGGCTGCCATTGCAACTTGGTATCCCAACGGAAGGTCGAGGCGTAATCCACTTTGGCGTACTTAACCAGATCCTTGCCGGTCTCGGGATCGCGGAAATAACCGTTCTGATCGCGACTGGCCTGCTCACGGCTGGAGGTCCAATGCAGCAGGTTATACCAGGTGAGGCCGTAGTCATCGAACTCGTGGGTCAGTTCCAGATCTATCTTCCAAGGCGCATTGAAGTCGGTGGCCGGTAAATCGGCCGCAGCAATGACCTTGCCGTCATACCAAACCTTGTCGGCATCCACATTGAGACCGGATTCGAAATAGCTGTAACCCTGATCTTTTGGGGTGTTGCTCTTGGTTTCCTGCCAGGCGACCGAGAACTTGGCCTGGTGGTTTGCGCCCAAGAATTGAAGGGTTTCCCGATTCATCAGGGTGAAGATCACGCTGTCATGGCTGGTACTGCCGCTGTTGTCGAAGGTTCGAATGGCGCGCTGTTCATAGTCATCAGTGCCGGGATACTTGTAACGGCTGCGCACTTCATCGCGGCCGTTGCGGTGCACATAGTTCAGCTTCCAGATGCTGTTGCCCCAAATCTGTTGAACACCGGCAGTAAACTCGTCGTTATAGGGCGTTTGCAGGTCTTCCATCCCCTCATAATCCCGGGTCGGCATCCAGTCGTTGTCGGCAGAGTTGGGTTTACAGTCAAAGTAGCAATGCACCAGGCCACCGTTTTGGCCGCTGTAGAGAGCATAAGTCAACATGGAGCGACCATAGTAACGGTTGGCCCCGGCGGTCAGCAGGGTGTTGCCGTCGCCAAACAGGTTCCAGCTGCTGCTGAGTCTCGGAGCCAGATTATTGCGATTGACAAAGCCGTCGTGATCCAGCCGCAGACCAGGCCTGAAGCTGAAATCGCCCCAGTTGATCACATCTTCAACATAGAGGGCATACTGGCTGTGAGTACTCTTGTATCTGCCTTCAAGGAAGGCATCGAGACGCAGTTGTGACCAGCCCATCATCTCCAGGCTGCCGTCATAGTTGTTGCGGTAGTAAGTCTTGTCCCGGTTGAATGCAGCGTCCGTGTAACTGGCTTCGCCCCCCAGGGTAAAGGTGTGACTCATACCGGCCCATTTGAGGGGATCCCATTTCCACTTCAACTTGGCGGTACTGGTTTCCTGGGTCGAGTCCAGATCGCCCGGGCCTCCGGAGGAGTAGGAACGATTGCTCTGCCAGTCCATCAATTGCACCCAGTAAGTCTGCTCGCCGGCACGCTTGTCTGTCATGCGGTTATAGTTGAGCGACAACTCCAGTGTCGAAGCGTCAAAGCCGTGCTCTATCTCCAGGGTAGAACTGTAGCCCTTGTGTTCATCGCGGTAGTCTGAATTGGCCACCCCGTTGAAGAACATGTCCGCCTCATAGGCCGAATAGGCCAGCGACAGATGCGCCGTGGTGCGTGGTGAAGCGTACCAGGTAAACTTGCTGAACAGATTGTCTGAGGTACGCCGTTGATGCTTGAGGCCGCCGCCTGTCTTAAAGGCCACCAACTCACCGTTGGCATCCAGTCCCACTGCGGTAGTAGGTACATTCATCATGGGGATTTTCGACTCACGCCGGGAAACCGAAGCCACAAAACCCAAGTCGTCGGTAATGCCGGTTTCAAAGCTCAGGCCATAGTTGCGCTTGCTGTAATCCGTCTGGAATCTGGCCGGTTGTGACAGGTCATTATTGGCCGAGTCAAACTGCAATTTGTCATCTATATGCACCTTGTTCCAACTGGCATCCGTTTGGCGGAAATAGACGCTGGCGGCAGTTTCCCCTTGCCAACTGCGGGTTGTTGCATCCACTACCCCGCCGGTAAAGCCACCGAATTCCACCGGGATATTGGCATCATAAAGGGTCACGCTGTCTATCAGGCGGCTGTCGACATACAAGCCCTGCTCGTCACTGGACAGACGGGCATTGGTGACCACGCTGCCATCGACCGGATCCAGGTCGTTGTTGATGCTCATGCCATCGAGCAGGAAGGCATTTTGATAGGCATTGCTGCCGTGAATGGAAATGTCGGCGGGTTTGATCTCCCCCTGATTCAGACTGCTGTTGGCGCTGTTGGAAAACTGCACCGCCGGATTGGACCTGAGCAAGTCGGTCAGGTTACCGTCACCGGTTGGGCGTTTTTTGATATCTTCCCGGGTCAGGGTTTCATGTTGGGTCAGGCCATTGTCGGCCTGCTCTCTGACGATTATCTCCTGTTGATCAGCCACATCAACCTGTTGCGCCTGAGCTACCGGCATCAATGCCAGACCACAGACTACAGCCGCGTGTTTCTTCATCCTCAATCCCTTTATTGTTAAAAAACAGCGATGCAGGAGTTGAACCCGCACCACTAAAGTGTGAGGTTGGCCAAAATAACTTGATCAAATACAAATGACAATTGTTATCATTACTATTTGCTGATAATGTCTCAAATCATGTCAACATTCTGGTGATGATGTGCGCAAAACCACAGCATTCCAGACAAAAAATATTTTCATTCAGATGTTTACTAAAACAGCAGTATCTGTCTTGGCCGCCTGGGTATTACAGGTGGCGGCCACGCCGAGTGACCTCAACGAGATCCACAGGGCCGACCGTCAGGGATTAAAGGCCAGCCAACAAGCCCAGCAAGCCATAGAAAAACTCGATGATGAGCAGCAATCCCTGATCCAGGAAAGCCGCCAACTCAAGCATGAAATCCAACTGGCCAGCCATTACCAAAAGCAGTTGCAACAGCAGATAGGGCAGCTGCAATCTGCTCTGGAGGAGCTTGGCGAGCAGCGTCGGCAGCTGCGCCAGACCCGGATGCAGCTGGCCCCGATGATGGACGAAATGCTGCTGTCGCTCACGCAACTGGTGCGGGCCGATCTGCCATTTCAGCAACAGGAACGGCAGCAGCGTCTCGATAATTTGCAACTCCTGCTGCAAAGCGCCGAGCTGAACCAGGGCGAGAAGCTGACCCGGCTGTTGGATGCCTACCAGGTGGAGCTCAGCTATGGCTACAGTGTGGAGAGCTGGCAGGGCAAACTCGGCGACGGTCGGCTGGTGAATTTTCTGCGCGCCGGGCGCCTGGGGTATTTTTTCCTCACCCTGGATGGCAAGGCCGGTGGCCGCTGGCAGGGAGATAATTGGCAGGCGCTGGCGCCTGAGCAGCTTGGCAATGTCGCCGCGGCCATCCGAGTCGCCTCCGGAGAAGGCATACCGGCACTGCTGCAACTGCCTCTGATAGCGGAGGCATTATGAGCTTTTTGTCTTCCCTCACTCGCCAGAGCATGATGCGTCCCGCATTACTGTGGGCGCTATCGCTGTTGTCACTCTCATTGTCCCTCCCCTGCCAGGCCGAGAGTCTGCAACAGGTGTTGGAACAGGTTCGCAGTGGCAGTCGCCAGGAACAAGCAGCCGCCGAGCGGCAAGAGAACCAGAGCCGTCAGAGCCTGGAGCAGGTGCGCAGCAACCATAAGAAACTGCAGCAGCAACTCACCCGGACTCAGGCAAATAACCTGGAACTTGAAGACCAACTGCTGGCACTGCAGCAAAGCCTCAAGGACAAACAGGCCCAACTCAACGCCGAAAAAGCCAGTCTCGACGGGGTGTTTCGCGCCATCAAGGAACATGAGCAGTTGCTGCTCACCACAGTGGCACCCCACAGCCTCTGGCGCCACGACAGCAGCGGCCTTGCAGAGATACCCACTGACCAACTTGGCCTGCAGCGACTGCAGGCGCTTTGGACCGCATTGACAGAACAAAGCGTATTGGCAGCCAAACCCATAGTGCAAAGCAGCGAAGGCCTCAATGCCGATGGCACCCCAGTGCTATTGAATGTCACCGAATATGGGCCTTTTAATGCCCTCAGCGATAAAGGCTGGGTACGCTACTTGCCGGCGCAGCAAAGCTGGCAACTGCTGGCTGAGCAGCCAAAGCTATCGCCCACCCAGGGGAGTGTCTGGCTCGACCCCTCGTTTGGCAAGTTGCTGCAACAGGCGGCAAACGCTAACGGCTGGTTCGACAAGCTCAAACCGGCAGGGATAGTCGGCGTCTTTATCGGCCTGATAGCCCTGATAGCCTCAGGCATAGCCCTGAACCGCCTGTGGATACTGCGCCGCGAAAAACGGCGGCTGACCCAACAGCAGGCCAGCCAGCAAGTCAAGAGTGACAATGCCCTCGGCCGGGTGATGTTGGCGGCAACCGATTGCCCCGAGGAGCAACTCGAAGCGCGGCTCAACGCCGCCGTACTCAGCGAAGTCCCCCGCCTGACCCGTGGCACAGGCACCCTGGCGGTATTGGCGGGTATTCCACCGCTGCTGGGGCTTCTGGGCACGGTTGGCGGCATGATTGAAACTTTCGATGTGATCACCCGTTTCGGCAGCAACAACACAGAGCTGCTCTCGGGTGGCATTGCCGAGGCACTGCTGACCACCCAGCTGGGACTGATGACAGCCATTCCGCTGCTGTTGCTGCACTGCGCAGTCAAGAGCCAGAGTCGGCAACTGACCCAGATGCTTGAGCAGGAAGCGGCCGCCCTGGTGGTATTGCAGCGCTTTGGTGACACAGGTAACCCAGGGCAATGAGCACTTTCTATGACTTTGTGCTGCAGGCCGGCGTCATTGTTTGGCTGATACTGCTGCTCTCTTGCCTGATGTGGTATCTGCTGCTTAAGGGCTTTAGCCGTATTCGCCGCCTGAGCCCCCGCTGGCGGGATGAAGCCCGCCACTTGAATCCCAAGCTAGCGCGCTATGACCTCTGGCAAAAGGCGCAGCTGCAACAAGCCTTTCTCAGCCGCGCCGCCCTGAATTTAAGCGGCGGACTCGACTGGATAGATTCACTGATAAAGATACTGCCGCTGCTGGGGCTCTTGGGCACTGTCGATGGGATGATCAGCAGTTTTGCCGAGCTTGGGCAACTCGATGTCCAAAAACAGCTGTCATCCGGGATCAGCTCGGCACTGCTGACCACATTGGCCGGTTTGGTGACCTCCTTGTCCGGGCTCTATCTGGCCTATCAGCTCAAGCAGAGCAATCAGCGGTTGCTGGCGGAGCTGCGCCGGACATTTTCGGAGTAAAAGATGCAATTCAAACATACAGATGATCAGGGCACAGAAGCCAATGTCGATCTCACTCCCTTGATTGACGTGGTATTTATTCTATTGATCTTCTTTATTTTATCGGCGTCATTTCAGAAGACCCAGTCGCTGGAGCTGGAACGCCCCACAGCTCAGGTGCAAGACAATCAGGATAAGCGCGCCATCTTAATTAGCATAGACAAACACAATGTGATCTGGCTGGAGCAGCAAGCCGTCAAGGCGGTTGAACTGCCCGCCAGGCTGAAACACACGCTGGCAAGTTCAGAACAGAGTTCGGCCATTATCGAAGTGGATAAGCATGTCACCAGCGGCAAGCTCATCGAAGTGGTCGACAAAGTACGCATCGCAGGAGTCAATAATGTGGCCGTCGCAACCCAAGACCCCAGCTAGCCAAACAGGACTGATTTTCACCAGTGCCATACTGATCAATTTGGCGTTGGCCAGCCTGATCTATGCCCTGACTCTGAGCCAAAGCACAGCACCAGTTAAACGGGTCACATTGGGCGGAGTCTACTTTCCCGAGCGGCAGGATAGCAAACCGCAAGAGCCCTTGCCTGAGGTGCGCCTCAGCTCGGCGCCGCTGACATCCTCGCCACCACCTCCGCCCATGACACTGGATCTCAGCGCGCTGGATGCCAACACAGGTATTCCTGTACCGGATCCCCTATGGCCGACGCCGGATGATATTCAGCAAATCCAGCCACCTACGCTGAATTTCAGCCAAAGCGGCAGCGCCCCCGGCAGTACCATGCAGGCCAGTATCGCCATGGCGCAGGTGGTATTTCAAATGCCGCCCGAATACCCGCTGCAGGCCAAACAGCGGGGCATTGAAGGACAGGTGACCCTGGATTTGGCGATCAACCCGGAGGGCAGAGTGGAAGATATCAAGTTGGTGGATGAAACCCCCAGCGGCGTGTTTTACCGCTCGGCTTCCAGAGCCGTGCTCAGGTGGCGCTTCGCGGCGCCCAAGCAGACCCAATGGCAACGGATAGTGATCAGATATGAACTTGAAAAATAGCCTGTTGTTTTGCTGCATTCTGTTCAGCGCGCCGCTGCTGGCGAGCAATGCACTGCAACGTTATCAGCAACTGCAGTTTCAATTGCAGCGGGATCCTGCTGCGGCGCTCAAGGCGATTGAAAGCTTTCAGCGTCAGTATGCCGAAGGCAGCGACAGTGAGCAGCAGATGGCGGCCTACCTGCATCTGCAGGCCTGCATCAGTCTCAAGAACTATCAGTGCGCCGCGCAGCAAACCCGGCTGTTGCTGGCTTTACCCGTCACGGCATTGCAGCAACGGGATCTCTATAAGCTGGGTGCCCAGTTGAACTATCAGCAAAGCGAATACCGCCAAAGCCTGGAATACAGTAAGCAGTGGCTGCAACTGGCGGCCAAGCTCCAAGAGCAACAACAGGAACAAGAACTTAAACCCGGCGCCACTGAATTTGCCACCATGCACTCGCTGGCCTCCTACGCCGAATTTCAGTTGCAGCAGCTGCCAAAGGCCACTGAGCAGATGCGTCTGGCACTGGATTGGGAAGTCACCGAAACCCGGCAACACTTTCTGCAGTCCCTGTATCAAAGGCAGCAGCGTTTGCCGGAAGAAGAGCAACTGTTGAGGCAGATGATCGCCGCCTATCCGGATCGCCCCCTCTATTGGGAACGCCTGGGCCATAACCTGCAGCAACAGGGGCAAGAGCAGGAATCGCTCAATGTCCTCAGCTCGGCCTACAAGGCCGGGCAGTTGCCCACTCGCAGTATTCCACTGCTGGCACAGTTATTGATGCTGCATCAGGCCCCCGGCCGAGCGGCAGATCTGCTGGAGCAACACAGCGAGGCACTGGCACAACACTCCAGCTATAAGCCGCTGCTATCTCAGGCCTATTTGTTGTCGCGTCAAAGAGACAAGGCGCTGAGCCTGCTGCAGAAATCAAGCCAAACCCAAGGACAGAAATCCTTGCCGCTGCGGGCACAATTGGCTTACAGCCTGGGGCAATGGCCGCTGGCACAACAACTGTTGTCACAGCTACGGCAGCAAGATGCAGATAACCGCTACTGGCAGCTGTTGCTGGCCCTGAGCCACTACGAAGCCGGGCAGTTACAACAAGCCAAAACCTTGCTTAAAGCGATCAACCAGGGAGAGTACCAGACGACGGCGGCTCAGTGGCTGAATCAGATAAACTACCTCACGGACGACCCCTGAGGCTCTATCAGGTTTGCTGCAAAATGTGATTAACCAAGCAAAACAGTCAAGTTTTATTGGCCTAAGCTTGGCCAAAATTAAAGATGCATTTATTATGAATGTAAATTGATAATACAGAGAGCATCCTATGTCAGCGCAAATCTCCCTCGAACGCAGAGTCGGCGAACTGGTCGCCGAAGACTTCCGTAACGCCCATGTTTTCAGCCGTTTTGGCATCGACTTTTGCTGTGGCGGTGGCCGTTCACTGGCATCGGCCTGCGAGCGAGCCGGCGCCGAGCCCACCGAGGTGTTGCACGCCTTGAGCCAACTGGCCGCAGAGGGCACGCCGGACGATGCCTTGGCCAAATTGCCACTTGGTGAGCTTATCGAGCATATCGAAGCGACTCACCACAAGTACATACGCGATACCGCACCGCTGCTGCTGGAATATGCCCAGAAGATGGTGCGAGCCCACGGTGAGCATTATGAAGAGATTAAACCCTTGGCCGGTTGGATCCGCGCCCTGATTGACGACCTCTTGCCCCACCTGCAAAAAGAGGAACAGATACTGTTTCCGGCCATTCGTGCCCTGAGTCAGGGGCAAGAATTCAACGCCTGTTTCGGCCATATAGGCAATCCTATCCGGGCAATGGAATATGAACATGATGAGGCGGGGCAAATTCTGGCCAAGCTGCAGCAGTTGACCAATCACTACCAGGCCCCAGAGCATGCCTGCACTACCTGGCGGGTATGTTATGCCACCCTGGCCGAGTTCGAAGCCGATCTGCACCGCCACATCCACCTGGAAAATAACCTCTTGTTTCCCAAGGCCCTGGCACTGGTGAACTGAGGGCTGTTCAAATCCCGGCTGACTTGCTACAACTGCAGTAACAGCAGTAAACAAGGAGTCAGTCATGCCGGCTACAGGTTTCATTCTGGACGATATTGAAAATCTGCGTGAGTCCGCCGCGGTGGAGTTCAAGCTCGCCGCCGGACGCCATGGCAAGGGTGCGCTACCGCTGGCGCTGTGGGAAAGCTACAGCGCCTTTGCCAATACCAATGGCGGCGAGATCATTCTTGGTGTCAGGGAGGAAAAGGGCGAGTTTTTTATCGAAGGAATAGCCGAACCCAGGCCCCTTATCGATGAAGCCTGGAAGATACTCAACAATTCACAAAAGATCAGCGCCAATATTCTTGGCCCGGCCGACATTCAGCTGATAGAACTGGCCGGTAAGCAGTTGATCCGCTTTCGGGTTCCCCAAGCCGACTACAGTCAGCAGCCCGTCTATCTGGGGACAGAAGCGATTGGTGGCACCTATATCAGGGTCGGAGATGCCGATATGCGCGCCAGTCCGGCGCAGGTGAAACGCATGCTAAGACGCAAACAGAGACACAGTGTTCAAGCCAGCCAGAGTTCCAGAGTCAAATAGCTTCCCACCAGGGCGATAGCCGAGCCCATGAGTTGCACCACACGTTTGCGCTTGCCATCCGGGTTTATCAAACTGCCGATGATCACCCCGGCAACATGAATGGCCGCCGTTCCCAACAAAAAGCCCATGGCATAAATGCTTGGCCTGGCCAACTCAGGCATTTCAACGCCGTGAGCATGACCGTGAAACAAGGCAAAGACGCCGACAAAGGCCATGGCAAAAGAGATGGGCATCTCACGGTTGAGCGCAATGGCAAGCCCCAGCAGCAATACCGACAGGGCAATACCCGATTCAACAAAAGGGATAGGCATGAGTGACATACCGGCAACCGCGCCCAGGGTCATGAAAAACAGAAATGCCAAAGGTACAGACCAGATGGCACTGCGCCCCAACTGGGTACTGAGAATACCGACACTGAGCATGGCCAACAGATGATCGAACCCCAATACAGGGTGATTGAAACCATCCCAGAAACCACCATCCGCATGCAGCTCGTGTGCTGAAACCGGCAGGCTCAACAGCAACAACAACAGCATGATTATTCGGGATGGCATAGGTTAAACCTCAGAGCACAACGGCAAGGAGCTATACACTAGCACCAAGTCGATGTTAAAAAAATGATAAGAAACTAAAAAAGCGCGCTTTGATGCACGCTTTAATGGTGAGAAATTGTTTCAGGGAGCCAGAGTCAGTGGCTGTGCCCAGGAAACACGCGCCTGTTTCTGTTGGATCAATTGATTGATCAGTTCACGGATCTTAGGTTCGGCATCAATGAACTTGTTCATATTGGCTCCACCCATCCGAGCATCATAGATAGCCTGACCATCGAGTCTACCCTGGTGATACACCTTAATCTCGGCGTATACCATATAAAGCGCCAAGTCCCATGCCCAATTCGCACTGTAGGTTGCAGTCCAATCACATTGATCGGCGGCGTTTAACTCTTGAACCAGTCGATAGCGTATCTGTTTTTCACGCAGCACCTTCTCCACTTCCTGCAAGAAACCTTCCCTGACCTGTGGGTTTTCCAGAATACAGAGGCCTGCATCTTGATGCAGTGCCACGGGATCGACCTGTTGTTTGATGGAGCAAGCACTGAGCCCCAAAAAAGATGTAAGCAGTAGTATGGCGAGTCGTTTTGTCATTTTCTTCTTATCCATAGAGATGGTTACAGCCCGGCCGGGCGCAGCCAATCTACTCAGAAAACACAAAAACGCAACAAAATCACAATAGAAGTGCCAATTCACTCAGAGAATGGAGCCGAATGTGAGGCAGCAGGGTGTTGGCTGCTCTGCAGTTATCACCGGCAAACGCCGGATTGAGCCAGGCAGCCTGACAGCCGGCCTTACGGGCACCTTCGACATCTGTCAGCGGGTGGTCGCCGACATGCAGCAGCGCCTCAGAGGGTAAGGCCAGGCGCTCGGCGGCCAACTGGAACATATCTCCCCAGGGTTTACGTCTGACACCATTGCCCGGATGCAGCACAAACTCAAACATCTCTCCCAGGCCAATTCTGCCGGCATCCACATTGCCATTGGTGATCCCGACCAGGCGAAAACGCTCAGCCAATTGCGAAAGTAAGGCGAGCACTTCCTTTGACACCTTAAAGTCACTGCGCCGCTCAAGGAACAAGGCCAGACCCGCTTTCGCGCCCAGCTTTGCCTTGTGCTTATCATATCCCAGCATCTCCAGCCCAGTTTGCAATAGCGCCAATCGCGCGGCACTGGTGTCATGGGTCAGCTCGGCTTGCTGCAACAAGAGCTGGCGCTTCAATGCCCGCCAGTCTGCAGCCTGCCAATTGCCGCTCCGGGGGTACTCTTTGCCCAGCCACTCGAGCAATGCGCCTTCGGCGGCGGCGATAATTGGCCGGTTATCATAGAGGGTATCGTCAAGATCAAAACTGATGGCTTCGATAGCGCCGGGGCGAAGAAACACCTGCATCACTTGTCCTTTTTGGCTCTGGGGTGAGCGCCGTCATACACCTTGGCCAGATGCTGAAAGTCCAGACTGGTATATATTTGGGTGGTCGCCAGATTGGCGTGTCCCAGCAGCTCCTGCACTGCCCGCAAGTCGCCGCTGGATTCCAGCATATGGGTCGCGAAGGAATGCCTGAGCTTGTGGGGATGCACCCTGGCGGATAACACCTGCTCCTGCCCCCATCGCGCCATGCGCGCCTGAATACTGCGATGCGCCAAGCGCTTGCCCTTGGCGGTCACGAACAGCGCCTGATCTTCACAGGAAATATCCCGGCGGTAATCCAGCCATTGTTGCAGTGCGGCAATGGCGACCGAGCCCACAGGCAGCAGCCGTTCCTTGCCACCTTTACCCATCACCTTGATTTGCTGCTGGGCGAAATCCAGTTGCGGCACATCCAGCGAGGCCAACTCGGCCAGACGCAGCCCTGAGGAGTAACACAGCTCCATCATCGCCTTGTCACGGGCACTGAGGGGATCTGTCACCTCAATATCCAGCAGATGACTGATGCTGTCGGCGTCGAGATTCTTGGGCAGCGGCTTATTCTGTTTCGGGGCGCTCAGTTGCCGGGCGGGATTAATCTTGACCAACTCTTCAAGCAGCAGAAATTCGTAGAACTGCTTGACCGCCGACAGGCACAGAGACAAAGAGCGGGGGCTGAGCCCCTGACGATGTAACTTGGCCAACACAGCACTCAACTGGGGATCGGTTACCTGGTCCCAATCAATATCCTGCGGCAGCAGCCCGGCAACCCGTTGCAGTTCGCGCAGATAGTTGCGGGCTGTGTAAGGAGACAGCTGCCGCTCGGCACTGAGATGGCGCTCGAAGCGGCTAAGCCAGGGAGAATCCTGTTTAACGGCCATCAGAGCTTGGGCAGCAGATGGTCCAACAGCTGCCGCAACTGATCCAGCAGCATATTGTCCATCTCCGGATGGAAGTGGGTCACATCGGCACTGGCGATAGCAAAGATCACCTGGCCATTTTGTTCCGACAGCCGTGCCAGTGACACTGAGCCGACTTCGGAGCCGAACAAACGCTTGGACTCCTCCTTGGTCAAGCGACCAAAGTAATAGCCGTGCTGCAGTCGCTTACGCCAGATGGCCGAGAGCTCTGAGTCGATATCATGCACGGTAATCAGGCGGACATGGCTGAAGTTAAAGGCCTCTTTAAGCTCGGCGCACAGCACCTGCCTCAGCTCGCCCATATCTTCGCAATCGAGTAACTTCAATGAAAGCTGGGTATTGAAGCGGAAAATTTTCTCATTGCGGCTGGCCATGCCAAGCAGCGCGGTGATCTCCTCTTCCAGCTGCTGTACCCGGCTGCGCAGCAGCTCCTGCCGCCGCTCTACCAGAGAAACAGTGCCACGCTCGCCGTGGGGCAGACGCATAGCCAACAGCAGCTCGGGGTGACGGCAGAAAAACTCCGGATTATCCAACAGATATTCACGGATGATCTGCTCATCAAAAGGTGGATTGAGCTTAGCTTTGGCGTCTGTCATATCTGTATCTGTCCGTCGTATACCTGTTCGGCCGGGCCTGTCATCCACAGCGGCTTGCCCTCACCGTCCCATTTGATTGTCAGGGTGCCGCCGGGCAGGTCGACCTGCACAGTGTTGCCCAGCTTGCCCTGCAATTGGCCCACCACTGCAGCCGCACAGGCACCACTGCCACAGGCCAGGGTTTCGGCGGCGCCGCGCTCATAAACCCTGAGCTTGATATGGCCCTTGTTGAGCACCTGCATAAAGCCGACATTGACCCCTTTGGGGAAGCGTTCGTGATTGGTCAGTTGCGCGCCGATAACATCGACATCTGTGGCAGCCACATCCTCGACTTCCAGCACGCAGTGGGGGTTACCCATGGAGACTGCACCGCAGAGGAAGGTTTGCCCTTCGGTTGGCAAAAGGTAGGTCTTTTCGGCCTTTTTGGCCTTGAAGGGGATCCGCGCCGGATCCAAGATAGGTACGCCCATATTGACGGTGACATTGCCATCGCGCTCCAGGCGCAGGGTCATCTTGCCGGATGAGGTGCTGACCTTGATCTTGTATTTCTGGGTCAGGCCCTTGTTGCGAACAAAGCGGGCAAAGCAGCGGGCGCCGTTGCCACACTGTTCGACCTCGCTGCCATCGGCATTGAAGATACGATAATGAAAGTCCAGATCCGGATCATAGGGCGGCTCGACCAGCAGCAGTTGATCGAAACCGATACCGAAGTTGCGGTCGGCCAGGCGCCGGATCTGCTCCGGCGAAAAGTACACATTCTGAGTCACGCCATCGACGACCATAAAGTCGTTGCCCAGACCATGCATCTTAGTGAAGTGGATCAAGATTACTCCTAGGTTCCAACGCCTACAGCGGGAAAGTACTCACACTAGTTTACGGCAGCAAGTGCTCACCTTGCCACAGTTGTTCCAGCTTTTCCCGTTCACGCACCAGATAATGTTCACTGCCATCGACCATGACTTCAGCCGCTCGCGGACGGGTGTTGTAGTTGGAGGACATCACAAAGCCATAAGCACCGCTGGAGCGCACCGCCAGCAGGTCGTTGGCTTGCAGCACCAAGGCGCGCGATTTACCCAGAAAATCCCCGGTTTCACACACTGGGCCGACTATGTCGTATTCCCGGCTTTCACCCTCTCTTGGCTGCACCGGGATAATCTGCTGCCAGGCGCTGTAGAGTGACGGGCGGATAAGGTCATTCATGGCACCGTCCACTATCGCAAAATGCTTGCCGGCATTCTCTTTCTGGAACAATACCTGGGTGACAAAGATCCCGGCATTGGCGGCAATCGCCCTGCCCGGTTCGAAAATTAGCTTCAGTGGTCGTTCACCCAGACGCTCGAGCAATGCGGCGGCATACTTGTCCGGTTGTGGCGGGGTTTCTTCATCATAGGTGACCCCCAGGCCACCGCCCACGTCCAGATGCTCAATCACTATGCCTTTTTCTGCCAGCCTATCGATCAATGCCAGCATTCTGTCCATGGCATCGAGAAACGGCCTGAGTTCAGTAAGCTGTGAGCCGATATGGCAGTCGGCGCCCTTGATGGTCAAGTGCGGCAAGGATTGCACCTGCAGGAAGGCTTCCTCGGCTTCATCCATGGCGATACCGAACTTGTTTTCTTTCAGGCCGGTAGAGATATAGGGGTGAGTACCGGCATCCACATCCGGGTTGATCCGCAAGGAAACCGGCGCCTGTTTACCCAAAGAGCCTGCCACTTCGTTGAGCAGTTCAAGCTCGGCGCGGGACTCGACATTGAAGCAATATATGCCCAGCTCCAAAGCCAGTTTCATTTCCGCCGCTGTCTTGCCAACACCGGAAAACACCACCTTGGCCGGATCGCCACCTGCGGTGATTACCCGGGTCAGTTCTCCGCCTGAGACAATATCAAAGCCACTACCAAGGCGTGCCAACACATTGAGCACCGCCAGATTGGAGTTGGCCTTGACCGCATAGCAGATAAGGTGCGGATGAGTGGCCACGGCTCTGTCAAAGGCATGCCAATGGCGCTCCAGTGTCGCCCGCGAATAGACATACAAAGGCGTACCATATTGAGCCGCCAAATCGGCCACGGCACAGTCCTCGGCATACAGAGCCTGAGCTTGATACTGAAAATGATCCAATTAGTTTTCCTCTGTCGATTGCTGGGGTTGCTCGGTTTGTTCCGCCTGGGATTGGTTGTCCGGCAGATCCGGGCTCTTGTATAGCGCACCTTTTTGACCACAACCAAGCAGCAACAGGCTAGCAAGCATCAGGGATAAAAACAGTCTCATTTTACTCAACATCTGGGCAGCAGGATTACATTAGCCTTATAATCGCATTCATCTTGATGAAAGCAAAGGACAGATATTCCATGGCAATGACAGATACCGAATATCATCAGCTCGCCGATGAAATGTTCGACCGGATAGAAACCGCAATTGAGAATGCAATCGATGAGCAGGATGCCGATGTTGATATCGACGCTTCAGGCAACGTGCTGCAACTCGAGTTCGCCGACAGCTCCAAAATCGTGATCAACAAGCAGGAGCCGCTGCACCAGATCTGGGTAGCAACCCGTTTCGGTGGTTATCACTTTGGCTATGTCGACGGTAAATGGATAGATGAGCGCAACGGCGGCGAATTTATGCCCTTCGTCAGAGAGTCCATCAGCCGTCAGGGCGGAATAGAACTGTCGTTCTGATGATTTAGGGGCGGTCAGAACTCTGTCTGCGCCGCCCTTGCCGTGACCCCGAAAGGCACCACATCCAGATTACCGCTCTGGCGCACCAGGCGGAAAAACTGCGGAAAGTTGAAGTGATTTTTAAGACTCAGGACTTCGCCAAAGGCGTAATGCTGGGTAACAGTATTCACCAATTCACTGACATCCGGATTGCTGTGCACATAGTGGCTCAAGCCATTTCCTTCATCCAATACAAACACGTCCAACTCGTCTTCCCGGCTGCGCAGAAAATACTGTATCACCCCTTTCACCGCATAATTTTGGATAACCTCAGGCACCTTGACCCAAGGGTCATTGGCAAGCTCAGGCCTTGGCAAACTCTGTAACTCGCCCCTGGCCAACTGACGATAGAGGGACTTCACATCGCTGAGATCCCGGTAACTCATGCCCTTGGCATCGAAAAACAGGCCATATTTCTTTTCACCCAGTTGCAGTGGCTGCACCAGGGTCTTTGACGGACAGGCATCTTTTATCAGTCGGTGCACCTGCTTGAGAATATCCACTACAGTTTGTTCCAGCTGGGACTGCAGCTTTTGCGAAGCACTGACGACATCGAAGGCCACCTGTTGTGGCGCCCTTCTCATGCCTGGAGTGGCAAAGGCGATGGCCTCCAGCAGAGCCTGCTCACCGACAAAGCTGTGACAATGCCATTCCCCCCAGGAGTTGAGGCTCATCAGTTGCACCGACCCCAGTAAACTGGTTGCCGGTTTTCCTGTCGCCAGTAGGTTGCTGCCCATGAGTTCCAGCATCAAGGTCTGGCCCTGCCAATGCTCGCTGGGATCCTGCTCCAGATTGAGGATCCACACCAATTTGCGATAATGCCAAGGCTGGCACAGATCCAATTTCGACACCCGCCACTTCTTGTCTTCGGTGTAAGGCAGTAGCCGTTCAGCCACCTGGTTAAGACGCCGGCACCGCAGACGACCCGCGCCGTATTCAAACCAGCGGCTATTGACAGTGGCCACCCCATTGAGACAAGCCCAAATCATCAAGGAGGCGGCATTATCGGCCTGATAGATGGCCACTTCGCCCATAAACTGCCGCGGCTCAGGTGACAGACGATAGAGATGACAACGACCATCCTGCTCGCTGCGGACTATAGTCAGATTCGGCTCTGCCAGCGACTGACTCCAAAGCCGGTTGAGCCGCAGTATCTGCTGCTTGTCCTCACTGAAATAGGTGTGCAGCTTACGGGTCAGTAGCCCCAAATCTTCCACTTTAAAGTACTCGCTCAGCCTGTGGGTCGAAGCGAAATGCAACAGGGTCTGGTAGCTGGCCAGCATCAACTCGTTGAGCTGGGCGTTGAACCACTGCAGTTGGCCACTGTGCCAGTGTTCACAATCATCCAGGGTGGTCAGCAGGCTCTGGGGCCATTCCCACTGTTCAACCAACTGCTTGAGCTTGTGGTAGCGCCAATCGTGACACTGCTCGACATCACTGAGCCTGATACCACATTTGAGGTAAAAGCAGCGGCGCACTATCTCCAGCCGACGCTCGTCTCCCACTTTAAGCAGATAAGATTCGATATATTGATACAGGAGCAGATAGGCATCGTTGGCGTTGGAAAAGTCACCGGCCAAAGTTCTCAACCACACCCATTCGCTGACCAGATTGGTTTGTGGATAATTACTGGCATAGGCTTCCAGCAGCAGCACCTTGAGCAGGGCCTTGTGCGGCTTGTCCAGACCTTTATAGAGCTGCCATAAAGAGGCACCAAAATACTCATTGGCCGGCAGTTGGTGCACATCCCCAAGGAACAGAAAGTCATTACAGGACTGGGCATTGGGCCACCAGGCGACAGTCTTGCCAGCCAGGCGGATATGGCTGCGATAGAACTCTTCCAGCAGCAACCAATGCTGGGCACTGCCGCTGTGTTCATGCCCCAATAGCTCCCATTCGGCGTCCTGATAGCAAGTTTCATCACGGCAAAACTGCCGCGGGTGTACCAGATAAAAGTTCACCTCGAATTGAAAGCCGGCAAACCAGCGGGTGAGTTTTAGGCTCTTCTCCCGCAGCAGTTCCACTTCTTCCTGGGTTAGCCCGGCGTCATAGACCAACCAGACATCTACATCACTCTTGGGGTTCTGGCCAAAACTGGCGGTGCTGCCCATTACGTAAACCCCTTCCAGTACAGGGCTGGCATGCAGTGAGTCTTCGAGCAGTGGCAACTTGAGAGTAGCGAGCGATTCTTTGAGCTCGACTGAGTGTTGGAACCCCTTGATACCGCAGGGCGTCATGGGGCCGTTGTATCCGGGCAAGCGGTTGTGATGCTGATGCAACAACAGAGGGATCAGGTTAAACAGATGCCTTTGCAGTGGGGAAAACAGCGCCTGAGCACGGGCCAAACGCACTCGATTGAGGCGCTCGGCGTATTCGGCGTATTGTCGCTGACGCTCGATCATCCGAATTTCACTATCCCTGAACCAGTTAGATGATCATGCTAACACTTTTAAGGTAGCAGGCAAGTAATGAGATCAAGATCACACTATTTGGCGAAAATTTAACGTGCCCACTTCAAAGATTGAGCAGCGTTCGGTGCCATTCTCCAATGGGCAATGTTAGCATTGGCGCATTTAACGTACTCTCACGGAAAAGATTGGCATGTCAGAAAATCGCATTCGCATAGCAACACGTAAAAGCCCTCTCGCCATGTGGCAGGCAGAATTTGTCAAAGCCGAGCTGGAACGCATTCACCCCGGGCTGACAGTAGAACTGCTGCCAATGAGCACCAAGGGTGATGTCATCCTGGATACTCCTCTGGCCAAAGTGGGCGGCAAGGGGCTGTTCGTTAAAGAGCTGGAAGTCGCCATGCTGGAAGACCAGGCGGATATCGCCGTGCATTCCATGAAAGATGTGCCGGTTGAGTTTCCCGAAGGGCTGGGGCTGGAAGTGATCTGCGAACGTGAAGATCCCCGTGATGCCTTCGTTTCCAACAGCTACAAGAGTATAGATGAACTGCCTCAAGGCGCGGTTGTGGGTACTTCAAGCCTGCGTCGTCAGTGTCAGCTCAGAGCCCGTCGCCCGGACCTTATCATCAAAGATCTGCGCGGCAACGTGGGAACCCGTCTGGGTAAACTGGATGCCGGTGAATATGATGCCATCATTCTGGCTGCTGCCGGGCTTATTCGCTTGAAATTATCAGAGCGTATCGCCAGCTTTATCAGCGCCGAAGAATCACTGCCGGCCAACGGCCAGGGTGCTGTGGGCATCGAATGTCGCACCGACGATGAGCGGGTAAAAGCCTTGTTGGCACCGCTTGAGCATAAAGAAACCCGCTATCGCGTACTGGCAGAACGGGCCATGAATACACGTTTGGAAGGGGGGTGCCAGGTCCCCATTGGTGCCTATGCCGAAATCCAGGGCGAACAACTGAGCCTCAGAGGCTTGGTAGGTAATCCGGATGGCTCCGAGGTGATCACAGGTCAAGTCAGCGGTCACCAAGACGAGGCCATAGCCCTGGGCAACGCCCTTGCAGAAGAACTGCTGAGCAAAGGCGCCAAAACCATATTGGATGCCGTTTACGGCAAATAACAAGGCGGCACCATGAGAGTGTTGTTGACGCGCCCCGAGGGGCGCAATCACGCCATGGAACAGGCGCTGACAGAAAGGGGCATACCTTTTATGGTGACCCCTCTCTTGGCTGTTGAGGCCACGGAGGATAAAGGTATCTCTCCTGCCGAGGTCCTTGATGCCGACATCATTGTGTTTGTCAGCACCAATGCGGTGCATTTCGGTACTCAGGCTCTCAATGCTCCCTGGCCGTCACATATTCAATATTTTGCCGTCGGCGAAGCCACTTTCGAGGCCTTCGCACAGTATGACATCCGGGGCCATAAAGCGCCGGACGACAATCAACAGACCGAAGGCCTGTTAACCCTGCCGGGTTTGCAACCCGAAGCGGTAAAACACAAGAAAGTGGTCATTATTCGCGGCAACGGTGGCCGGGAAGTACTGGGACAAACACTCCAGCAATATGGGGCGTCGGTTCAATTCTGGGAAGTCTACCGCCGCACTTGTCCTGCCTATGATGCAGTACAACTGGTCAAGGAATGGCAAGACTTTGGAATAGATACCATAGTACTCAGCAGCGCCGAGAGCCTGATGAACCTTATCCGACTGCTGCCAAAAGAGTATTTTGCTTGGCTGCAAGCATGTCATATTATAGTTCCCAGTATTCGGGTGGTAGATAAGGCCGTGGTCGCCGGATTAACTCAAGTGACCGATGCCACGGCAGCCAACAGTAAAGCCGTACTCAAGGCATTGAGGCTCTAGTTTCCCCCCTCCCGATTTCCAGCCCTATTGTCGCGTTAAAGGACTGCATTAATGGATAACAGTAAGCCAGAAGTCGGGAGCGATACCCCCGCACTGCCTACCCAACCCTTGGGTACCACAGAGCAAGAAAACCCAGCGGCGACCGCCAAGCGCAGCTCATGGCCCCTGAGACTGACGCTGCTATTGAGCCTGTTGCTGGCACTGCTGGCCTGCGCCATAGGTGCTTATCTCTTTTGGCAACTACAGCAACAGCAAGCCGCCAATGCGCAACTGGCAACCACTCTAGAACAAGTCAAACAAGCTCCAGAGGCCAGATTGCAGGCACTGGAGCAGCAACTGAGAAGTGACCGGCAGCAAAATCAACAGCAGCAAGGTGCCATAGAACAACTGAGCGATGCCCAGCAGCAGATGCAAACCCGCATCGCCACTCTGGCACAGCGTAACCCCAACCATTGGATGGCGGCAGAAGCCGAATATCTGGTGCGGATGGCGGGACGTAAACTGTGGCTGGAGAAAGATCCGCAAACGGCAACCGGCCTGTTACAGGCTGCCGATGAGCGAATTGCTGCCATGCAGGAGCCATCTCTCATGCCTCTGCGTCGCGCCCTCGCCAACGATATGGCGGCGGTCAGCGCCATCAAGAATGCCGATATCGCAGGTACAGTGTTTACCCTCGATGGCATTATTACCAAGTTGGACAAGTTGCCACTCAATCGTGTCGGCAGCCAGCAAATGGAGCAGGAAGCAGAAAACAAGATGTCTGACTCCATAGGTGATTGGCAGAGCAACCTGTCCAAGACCTGGAGCGCACTGAAGGAAGATTTCTTCACTATCCGCAAGATAAGCTCAGATATCACTCCGCTGCTGTCTCCCCAGCAGGAATGGTATTTATTCGAGAATATCCGCAATAAGCTGCTGCAGTCACAACTGGCCCTCTATCAATATGACGAGCTCAACTACCGCCAGTCATTGGCCATGGCCCGCAAGTGGATCCAGCAATATTTCGATCTCGACGATCCACGCACTGAAGAAGTGCTGACTGCAATCAATGCTTTGTCCAGTCTGCAACTGGATCCCATCAATCTGACAAAATTTGAATCCAGCGCCCAACTCAAACAGTTGGTCACCTATGGCGAACTCATGCCGGGGGCTGAACTATGATAAGAGTACTCATCTATCTGGTGATTATTCTGGCTGGTGCCTGTCTGAGTCCGCTTTTTGCCGGCAAAACGGGCTATGTCTATATCGCCTTTATGGACTGGCAGCTGGAAACCAATCTGCTGTTTGCCGTTATGGCACTCATCATCTTCTTTGCTCTACTGCAGTTGCTGGAATGGCTACTGGTCACTGTGCTGAATCTGGTATTAAGCAGTCGTTACCTGCCGCGGCGCTGGCGCCGCAATGCCGCCCGCAAGTACACGCTCACCGGCGCACTGGCGTTGGCAGAAGAGGATTGGCCAGCGGCCGAAAAAGCGATGCAAAAAGGCGCCGAAGCCGGTGAACTGCCGGCTCTCAATTATCTGGCTGCCGCCAGAGCGGCCCAAAGACAGTTCAAGAATGAAGAGCGGGACGACTACTTGAATAAGGCCGCCCAGTTGCCACTGGCGACCCAGGCGGTAACCACCACCAGAGTGCGCTACTACATGCAGCAAGGCGAGCTGGAAAAGGCCCGCGAGCAGTTGGACAAACTGCAACCCAGCAGCAAGAGCAAGGCTCCGGTACTGCAACTGGCACTGGAGCTTTACCAGAGCCAGCTTGACTGGCAGGCTCTGAAACTGTTACTGCCGGCGCTGCGCAAAAAGCAGATCCTGGATAATGAGGAATACGAGCTCCTGAACCAGAGGGTAAATAATGCTTTGCTGGCCCAGGCAGCCCTTCGCAGCGAGCAGGAACTGGAAAAGTGTTGGCACTGGCTTAGCCGCCAGGAACGCAGCCAACAAGCCAATATGGCACAATATGCCTTGGGGCTTGCCAGCTTCAACCGCCGTGACGAAGCCCTGAAACTACTGAACAAGGCGCTAAAGAAGGAACCTTGCGCCTCTGTACTTGAAGTTTTGCCGAAGGTTTTTGAAGCCCAGGACAGTGAAACCCTGAAACTGCTGAAGAACTTGGAACCCAAGCTAGAGAACCATGCCGATTACCAACACTGCATGGCCCAAATTCATGAACTCTGCCGTGAATTCAGTCTGGCCCGAGCCGCATGGGAACGCTTGTGTCACTTACTGCCACGTAAAGAATACTGGCTGGCCTTGGCCAGACTTCAAGAGCAGTTGGCCGATCATCAAGGGGCTTTCAATAGCTACAAGCAAGCCGCCAAGAGCGACTAATCGCTAGACCTTTTCGTAATAAAAAAGCCACTTATTTAGTGGCTTTTTTATTAGCCATCACAAAATTATCTGCACGCATACCGTAACCGCATGAATGCGAGATAGATTCTCCAAAGCGGACAAATTGTCTCTTAACAACCTTTCAACCGCGATCGATGTCACATATTTGACAGCCTTAGTTTCAACCTCAGACTTAATAATTAATACCTTTAGCTGACGCTCGTGGGCACAGAGTGACCTTGCCGTCAGTATTTGCGTGCAAAGGAGTATGAGTTATGGGCGTCGCAATCAGTAAGCAAGACGCGGTTGTCACCAATTTGGTTGGGCAACTCAAGGCCAAGGACGAAAATGGCAATATCCGCGATTTGAGTATCGGGGATCTCATCCGTAATGGTGAAGAGATCATCTTCACCGCAAACGATACCTTCACTATCGAATATGCCGATGGTACAAGGCTGACAGAGCAAAATGCGCAGCCCAGCGCTCAACCTCAGCCGGATACCGCGGCCGCAGATGTCGCCCAATTCGCCAACAGTGGAGTCGATGCCGAGATAGCCGCACTGCAGGCTCAGATACTTGCTGGTGACGACCCTACGGCAAATCTGCCTGCTACCGCAGCCGGGGCCGGAACAGCCGGTAACCAAGGTGATTTCGGCTATGTTGCCGTAGATAGGGACGGGTCAGAGTTATTGGCCAGCGCAGGCTACGACACCAGTGGCTTTGACCAAACCGCCATTACCACTCAAGAAGAAATACTGCTTGAGGACCTTCCCCTGACTGGCCCCTCGCTCACTAGCAGCGCAGCCACACTCTCAGATGCCAACCTGCCAACAGGGACCACTCCATCACCCGCCGCCTTGACCCAAACCGGTAACTTGAGCTTTAGTGCCGCGGCCGGCGTGGCAAGCTTGACCCTGGATGGGGTTGCCATTGTCTCAGGCGGAGTTTTTAATGGCCCTGTCAGTATCAATACCGAATACGGCGTGCTCACCATCAACGCCGTTGACCTGATAAACGGCAATATCAGCTACAGCTTTACCCTCAATTCCGCGGTTGACCACAGTTCAAGTGATGACTTCTCCCAGGCTTTCAACCTGATATTGACCGATCTAGAAGGAAACAGTGTCGGTAATACCCTTACCATCTCGGTACTGGATGACGCTCCAAGCGGCCAGGATGACGTAAACAGTGTAGATGAAGACTCACTACTGGCCATTAGTGGCAATCTGCTCGACAACGATGTTCAGGGTGGTGATACCGCACAGGTAACAGCCGCTGGCAGTGACGGCAACCTTGATAATGCCGTATCCAATCAAAGCCAGGTTTCAGGCAGCTACGGCCTGCTGACCCTCAATGCCGATGGCAGTTACAGCTATCAAATTAACTCTGCAGCACAAGCGGTTCAGGCGCTCGCTCAGGGAGAATCCCTGACGGAAGTCTTCTCCTATCTGCTGACCGATGCCGATGGTGATACCAGCGTCCAGACCTTGACTATCACTATCACTGGCACCAACGATGTGCCTGTGATCAGCACACCCCAGCCGGGTGAGGCCGATGGTGCTGTGCGAGAAGCCGGCCAGTTCGATGACGGCAGCATAGACCCAGGTACCCCGGGTGTCAGTGGCCAACTCAGCGCCAGCGATGTGGATAATGGTGCCGTGCTTATTTGGTCCGGCAGTGCCGACAGCCCACTTGGCAGCTTCAGCATAGATGCCGCCACCGGCGCCTGGAATTATCAGCTCGATAACGCTGCAGCCGACGGCCTGCTAGAAGGCGAAATTCGCACCGAAACATTCTCTGTTACTGTAACGGATGAGTTTGGCGCCAGTGCCGAGCAACTGGTCACTATTACCATCATAGGTACCAATGACGCCCCCATTCTCAGCGCCGATAGCAGCGGCAGTATTACAGAAGATCTTGATGTCATCAATGGTATGCTCAGTGACAGCGGCAGCTTAAGCTTCACCGATGTGGATATTGGTGACAGCCATGTTGTCAGCAGCAGCTACAATGGCGATGTCAGCTGGAGCGGCGGCGCCCTGGATCAAGCCACCCAGGATGTCCTGGCTGCTGGCTTCAGTGCCGACAACTCCGGCTGGAGCTATGATATCGCCAACAGCTTGGTGCAGTTTCTCGCTGTCGGTGAAACCATCACCTTGAGCTTCACGCTGACGGTCACCGACGCCTTTGGCGCCAGTGATTCACAACCCGTCACTCTGACCATCACCGGCACCAACGATGGCCCCGTAATTAACCCTCCTGGCGAGGGCGATGCCGACGGCACTGTGCGTGAAGCCGGTCAATTTGACGATAGCAGCGTCGATCCCGGAACTCCGGGTGTCAGTGGCCAACTCAGCGCCAGCGATGTGGACAACGGTGCAGATCTGACTTGGTCCGGTAGTGCCGACAGCCCACTTGGCAGCTTCAGTGTTGATGCCGCCACCGGCGCCTGGAATTATCAGCTCGATAACGCCGCCGTTGATGGTTTACTGGAAGGCGAGATTCGCACTGAAACCTTCACTGTCACAGTGACAGATGAGTATGGCGCCAGCGCCGAGCAACTGGTCACTATTACCATCATAGGCACCAATGACGCACCTATTCTCAGCGCTGACGCAAGTGGCGCCGTCATTGAAGATCTTGATGTCATCAATGGTATGCTCAGCGACAGCGGCGATTTGAGCTTCACCGATGTGGATATTGGTGACAGCCATGTTGTCAGCAGCAGCTACAATGGCGATGCGAGCTGGAGCGGCGGCGCTCTGGCTCAAGCCACCCAGGATGCGCTGGCGGCCGGCTTTAGCGCCGACAACTCCGGTTGGAGCTATGACATCGCCAACAGCCTGGTGCAGTTCCTCGCCGTCGGCGAAACCATCACCTTGAGCTTCACACTAACAGTCACCGATGCCTTTGGCGCCAGTGATTCACAACCCGTCACTCTAACCATCACCGGCACCAATGATGCGCCGGTGCTGACAATCGATATGAGCGGCGCGGTCACCGAGGATGTCGATGTCGT
>NZ_KI912438.1:0-124639 GCF_000518445.1 Shewanella sp. 38A_GOM-205m
CTGGGATTTGAAGCGGCCTTCCCAGAAGCGACCGCTGCATCCGTCTTCCCGGTTGGCTTGTCTGGCAATAGGTTCATTGAGCGCGCGCATAAACCAACTGATATCCATCAAACGTTGGCGATAGACTTCAGCGGTTTGTTGCAGGGTGAGATATTCAATATCAGAAAGTGTTTCACCGCGCAGAAAACGCTGGGATAACAGGGTTCCACTGTAAAGCAGGTGCCAACGCTGTAAAACCTGCTCCAATGTCCATTCTGTGGCGGTTTTCAAGTCAACTCTGAGTACCAAGTGCAGATGATTGGACATGACTGCATAGGCACACAAGTCAATGGCGAACACTGCCGCCAGTTCCAATAAGCGCGACTCAACCCAATCGCGGCGATGTTCATAGCTCTTGCCCGAATAGTCATCAACGCCACATAGGAAGGCGCGACGTACACAGCGGGAGATGCAGTGATAGAAGGGGGTGTCCTCAAGACTGACTTGAGCATATCTTGGCCTCGGCATGGCATCCTTTCCTTTTCAAAGGCTCCATTCAAGCCTAGACAAGGTGAGATAAACCTGCCAAGAATTATGGGTGTCGCCATTTTGGCCATTTTGAGCCAGTCGCCATTTTGAGCCATTTTGAGCCGCCATTTTGAGCCATTTTGTTATTTCCTTTTCCCGGCAACGGACACGGCATCGCGAAAATGTAGCAGTATTCGGATCAGCTAGTTAGACCTAACCACAGCTAAGCTTTTGCTTGTTTAAGTTGTGGTTAACGCGCGATGCTTGTGCCAGTAATGCATTAAAAACCCGAGCAATAATCCCCAGAAGGCGCTGCCGATCCCCAATACACTCACGCCAGATGCGGTGACGAGAAACGTAATTACCACCACTTCATGTTCGTCGTTATCCGCAAGCGCTGCGGTTAGACTGTTACCTATGGTGCCAAGCAGCGCCAATCCTGCAATCGCGAGCACCAATTCCTTCGGAAATGCGGCGAATAGCCCAACGACTGTTGCGCCGAGTAGACCAGTTATCAAATAAAATACTCCGCCCCACACCGCCGCCCAGTAACGGCTTGCGGGGTTAGGGTCTGCCTCTTTACCCATGCAAATCGCTGCCGTAATGGCCGAGAGATTAAAGGCAAAGCCGCCAAAGGGTGCAAACAGTACGCCCATCAGACCCGTCACGGTAATTAGTGGCGAGATAGGCGGGCGATAACCATGGCCGTGAAGCGCTGCTACCCCTGGCATATTTTGTGAGGCCATAGTCACCACAAATAAGGGCAGCGCCACACCTACCACGTTGGCTATAGAAAACGCTGGCGCTATCCATACGGGGGCGGCGAATTGCAGCTCAAGCTTATCGAGTTTCAGTAGATCCAATTGATAACTCATCCCTATCCCCGCGACAAGGGTAAGCAACATAATGTAGCGCGGCGCCCAGGGCTTAAGCACAATAAACACCAATAACATCAATAGGATTAAACTCAGTTGAGTCTGCATGGCTTGAAACAGCCCTAAGCCAAACTGCAGTAAAATCCCCGCCAACATGGCCGAAGCGACTGACTGCGGCATGATACGAATAAGCTTATCCATCCAGCCTGCCAAGCCGCAAAGCGTGATCAACAAAGAGCTAATCAGGAAGGCACCAACGGCTTCGTGGATACTTAATCCCGTAAGGCTGGTGACCATCAGCGCCGCCCCTGGGGTCGACCATGCCGTAAGCACCGGATTTTTATAGTAGAGAGACAGGCCAATACTGGTGAGCCCCATGCCGACACCCAAGGCCCACAGCCATGAACTCATTTGTGCCGATGTCGCGCCCACGGCATCCGCCGCCTGCAGGATAATCACCGCCGAACTGCTGTAGCCCACCAGCACGGCAATAAAGCCCGCCGATATTTTTGATAGTCCTAAAGCCTCGCGCCACATCATCCTTACTCCTCTACCTACCTTAGCCTTGATCGTCGAACCATTTCTTGTGCGCTATAACGCACGAGATAGACAAGATAGCACCTGTGCGTTATAACGTACAAATAATTTTTTAAGCGCCAGAACCTAATGCAGACCATCAATAGCTATCTTGCCGCGACCCTAAAGCAACTGCGCAGCCAAAAGGGTTGGAGTTTAGATAAAGCGGCACTCGAGACAGGCGTAAGCAAGGCCATGATAGGCCAGATTGAGCGCGGCGAATCTAGTCCCACTATTGCTACCCTGTGGAAAATCGCCAGCGGTTTTAATACCTCCCTCTCGACCTTTCTGGAGCCAATGCCCGAGAGCCAAGGCGCCGTCTTTCGTAACGCCGATGCATTACGCCAAAAGCCTGCAACCGATGGAATGTTAGTGGCGTCGCTATTTCCCTTTGAGCCTCGCTTTGGTTTTGAAATGTTTGAACTTACCCTATTGCCGCACTATGAGCGTCTCTCCGAGCCCCATGAGGCGGGTGTGACCGAGCATGTGATCGTGTTGAGCGGCACTATGGAAGTGTTAGTCGATGGTCAGTGGCAGCCACTACAGCAGGGTGAAGCCGTGCGCTTTGCCGCAGATAAACCCCATGGTTACCGCAACTTAAGAGATCAACCCGTAGTGTTTCATGATCTTATCCACTACCACAGGGAAGCGCCTGCCACTGATTAACGCCGACAAGCCAAACAACAATAATCGAGACACCCAGAACAATAATCGAGACACCCAGTATTAGCTGCTAGTGGTTGTCCGGAGAGTCAAGTATGACGATAACAGCTGTAGGCAAATCCATGGCGCTGGCTTTGAAGGAACAGGGCTTCAAGCCGGTTCAGGAATGTGAAGCAAAGATCCCCGGGTGCGTCGCGCTTTTGAAAAGGCAAACCTGGGCCAGCAATAGAGCCGTAGCTATGGTTTATCTGGCTGAGTTGCCTTCAGATATGGATACTTACATCAGCCAGTTAAGGAACAGAGTCGCGTTTAAGGTGGGATTCCTGCCGCTAGTTTGGGGCTTATATCTTCAGGTTATTATCTTTTGCCCCAAAATCAGTGAAGAAGCACTCTCCCCGGCAGATTATGTAGCCAAATTGGATAATCAATGGGCCATAGTGCAAAGCGTTTTCTTGGTCGATACAGTCAATAAGGTTTTCAAAGAGGGCAGAACCTGGGGCCAGTTTTTGAGCTCCAGCTATCAGGATGCGATTTCAAGCGAGCTACAGGCCTTTTATACAAAGAGTGATAGATAATTTATGGTTGGAAAATGATCCCTAACTTGGATATTGCCGGCGATTGGCGAGCTTACCTCGAGGCCAGGGCGAGCGGAATTAAGTCTTTATGGAAAAAAGAGTTGGCAGCCGTGCTTGAGCGCATAGACGCGCTCGAGGGTGAGGCGCTGGCATCTTACCTCGAGTCGCTATGCGAGTTGGCTCTCTGCCGTTCACAGCCGGATATGAACGCCCCGCAGGCCGCGAGCGAGGAGGTTAGGCAACTTGAGCTGGACAGTCCTTCACTGGCACTGCCCTTGGCCCACCCCGGATTACTGCCAAAGTTGCAGGCGTTTTGGCTGGCACGTTTTGATGAGCCCAGAGTAAAACTTTGGCTCTACTGTGCTTATGGGCTGCAGGATACTTATATCAAAATGCGGCCGCTACTGGGTGCCGCAGAAGGCATTGACAATCCGTCTCCCGAGATTTTGCTGCAGCAAATACTGGCCGATAGCGGGGTTACAGACTTCCTGCGCCAGCAAGCAGCATTGCATTTGGCCCGCAGTCTGTTGGAAAGCCTGGATTTTGCGTTGCATGAAGTGCCGTATTGTTTGTGTATTCGGGCCGATATCTGTTGGCAGATGCTGGATGAGCTTGATGAGTTGGCCACTATTTTACCGGTTGTGCCGTTATCCCGCTTTAATTTGAGTGGTGAGGCTTATCGCCGGGCATTGACGCTGTGGTGCAACTATTGCGATTACACGGAAGAGCAAGGTGCGCGTGGGCACGAGCCGCTTGAGTATGATGACTGGTGTGCCAAACTGGCAGAAGAGCACGATTGAAAGCGTTTGAGTTGATGCTCAGGAGGGCGAAGTGTTGATACGCTCCCGGGCAAAATGCTTGATTGTAGGCATGGGGATTTAGCGCGCACCGATACGCGGCTTGGGATAGAATGGCATGCAAATTTTATTGCAAACTAAAGGAGCGCGAGTGCAGCAGAATCAAAATGAGCAGGCATCAGACCTGGCACAAATCTGGGTCGATGCCGATGCCTGCCCGGTAGTGATCCGCGAAATGTTGGTGCGGGCGGCGGCGCGTACCGGCATCAATGTCACTTTTGTCGCCAATCAGGCGCTCAGGATAATAGGTGCTGCCAGTGTCAAAACCTTACAAGTTCCCAAGGGGTTTGATGTGGCCGATAACGAAATCGTGCGCCTGTGTCAGGCCGGCGATTTGGTGATCAGCAATGATATTCCGCTGGCGGCCGAAGTGATAGACAAGGGCGCCAAGGCGCTCAATAGCCGCGGTGAGCTGCTGAATCGCGACAATGTGCGTGCCCGCCTCAATATGCGGGATTTTCTCGATACCCTGCGTGCCAGCGGTATAGATACCGGTGGCAGTCCCAAGTTGAGCCAGGCAGATAGACAGGCCTTTGCCAATGAGCTGGATAAATATCTGCTGCACTGGCAGTGCGCTAAGACGCGTCAGGGGTAAGCCTGCCAAGCCTAGATTTGAAATCACAGAGATTCGAAATCACAGGGACTCGAAAGCTCAGAGACTTGAAATTTTAGCGGCTATGCAGGATTCAGAGCCTACGCAGAATTCGTTTCCTATTTAAGATCTGGCTGCAGTTCAAGACCTGTCATCCATTCAAGGCAGGGCATCCATTCAAGACTTGCCCAGATCCGGTGCCTCCGGCAGCGCTTGCTGCAGAAAGTCCAGCAGCAGGCTGACCTTGGGCGACAGATGGCGGTTCTGTGGGTATAAGGCCCAAATACCCTCAGGCGCCGCCTGGTAAGCCTCGAGCACTGATACCAGGGCGCCGCTGGCGAGATCCTCGCCGACATAATAATCGGGCAGTTGCACCAGCCCGAGCCCTTTGCGGGCAGCATCCAATAGCCCAGGGCCAGAATTACACACCAAGCGGCCACTCAAACGCCATTGACGTTCCTGGCCCTGCTCGATAAAACGCCAGTAAGGGTGGTTACCCAGTAAACATTGATGCCGATGCAGCTCGCCCAGAGTGTGGGGCACGCCGTGGTTGGCCAGATACTCCGGGCTGGCACAGACATAATTGCGGCGACTGCCAAGACGCCGCGCCATCAAGCTGGAGTCCGCCAGCTTACCCAGCCGAATCGCCAAATCATAACCGCCATCAATCAGATCCAGCGTCTTGTTGTTGAGATCCAGTTGCAGATCCAGCTTGGGGTGCAGGCAGAGAAAGTCATTCAGCAGCGGCAGAATAAACTGCTCGCCGTAAGTGACCGGCGCCGTCACCCGCAGCAAGCCCTGCGGGGTTTGTTTCAAACTGCCCAGGGCGCGCTCGGCTTCTTCTATGCCATCTTGCAGCAAGCGGCAGTGGCGATAATAAAGCTGACCCTCTTCACTGAGCGACACCTTGCGGGTAGTGCGATAGAAGAGTTTGCTTGCCAGGCGTTTCTCCAGCGCGGCGATTTGGCGGCTTATCTGCGCTACAGACAAGTTGAGCCGCTCGGCGGCGCGGGTAAAGCTCTGGCTCTCGGCCACGGCGATAAATTCGCTGATCCCTTCCCAGTGGTTCATTATTACTTCTCAGTAAAAGTGATTTGTATATTTGGCTGATTATCTTTTATTTTGGAATAAATACAATGTTGGCATCCGGTTTATGAGCCAAGAGGTTCGTTACCGAATCAATCACAACAGAAGGAAGCGACAATGACAGACAAATTTATCAAGTCCCGCGCCGCCGTAGCCTGGGCCGCCGGTGAGCCGTTGAAGATGGAAGAGGTGGATGTGATGTTGCCCAAGGCCGGTGAGGTATTGGTGCGCATTGTTGCCAGTGGTGTGTGTCATACCGATGCCTTTACTTTGAGCGGCGACGACCCAGAAGGTGTGTTTCCGGCCATTCTCGGCCATGAGGGCGGCGGCATAGTGGAGATGGTCGGCGAAGGTGTCACAAGTGTGGCGGTGGGCGATCATGTTATTCCTCTTTACACGCCTGAATGCGGTGAGTGTAAGTTCTGCCGCTCCGGCAAGACCAACCTGTGTCAGAAGATCCGTGAGACCCAGGGCAAGGGCCTGATGCCGGATGGTACCACCCGCTTCTTCAAAGACGGCAAGCCGATTTTCCACTACATGGGCTGCTCGACTTTCTCTGAATATACAGTATTGCCTGAGATCTCCCTGGCCAAAGTCAACAAGTCGGCGCCGCTGGAAGAGATCTGCCTTCTGGGCTGCGGTGTCACTACCGGCATGGGCGCTGTAATGAATACTGCCAAGGTGGAAGAGGGCGCCACCGTGGCCATCTTCGGGCTCGGCGGCATAGGGCTGTCGGCGGTGATTGGCGCTGTGATGGCCAAGGCCGGTCGCATCATAGGCATAGATGTCAATGAATCCAAGTTTGAACTGGCGAAGAAGCTGGGGGCAACCGAGTGCATCAACCCCAAGGACTATGACAAGCCTATTCAGCAGGTGATTGTGGATTTGACCGACGGTGGTGTCGATTATTCGTTCGAGTGTATCGGCAATGTGGATGTGATGCGTTCGGCGCTCGAGTGTTGCCACAAGGGCTGGGGCGAGTCAGTGATCATTGGGGTTGCCGGTGCCGGACAGGAGATCTCCACCAGACCCTTCCAACTGGTGACCGGCCGGGTGTGGAAAGGCTCGGCTTTCGGTGGTGTCAAAGGACGCTCACAGTTGCCAGGCATAGTGGAAGATTATCTGGCCGGTAAATTCAAGCTGGATGACTTTATCACCCACACCATGGGGCTTGAAGATATCAATGAAGCCTTCGAGCTGATGCATGAAGGCAAGAGCATTCGCAGCGTGATCCACTTCTGAGGACCTTCTGATGGAAAATATCAGTAACAACAGGTCGTTTGGAGGCTGGCACAAGCAGTATCGTCATCACTCCAGCAGTTTGAACTGCGAGATGCGTTTCGCCATCTATCTGCCGGAGCAGGCCAATAGCCAAAAAGTACCTGTGCTGTATTGGCTCTCAGGGTTGACCTGTACGGATGAGAACTTTATGCAAAAGGCCGGGGCCCAGCGCCTCGCGTCTCAGCTGGGGCTGGCCATAGTCTGTCCGGATACCAGCCCGCGCGGAGAAGGTGTGGCCGATGCCGAAGATGCTGCCTACGATCTGGGGTTGGGGGCCGGTTTTTATGTCAATGCTACCCAGGCTCCCTGGAGCAGTCACTATCGTATGTATGACTATGTGGTAGATGAGTTGCCGGCCTTGATAGAGCAGCACTTTCCGGTATCGGATAAGCGCTCCATTGCCGGTCACTCCATGGGCGGCCACGGCGCGCTGATGATAGCCCTTAAAAATCCGGGCCGTTACCTCAGTGCCAGTGCCTTTGCCCCCATCAGTCATCCTAGCCAGTGCCCTTGGGGCCAGAAGGCGTTTGCTGCCTATCTTGGCAGCGACAGGGAGGCTTGGAAGGCTTATGACACGGTAGAGCTGATAAAAAGTGGTGCCAAAGGGCTACCGATGCGGGTTGATCAGGGCGAGAGTGATCTGTTCCTGGCCGAGCAGTTACTGCCACAGGCCTTGCAGGCCGCCGCCACTGACGCCGGAATTGCGCTGAGTTTTCACAGCCACCCCGGCTATGATCACAGCTACTATTTTATTGCTTCATTTATCGACGAGCAGCTTAAGTTTCATGCCGGCCATCTGGGCTTGTAAACGCTGAGCCTCTCAAATGCAGCGCCGCCGAGGGTTTGCTCCGGCGGCGTTTTTTTATGCGTTATAGCGGCCATTGCCCGGTATCCGCTTGTTGAGTACTTTCTTGTTTACCCCACTTTTGTCTGAGGGGAATTAACGAGCGCAGGGATTAATGGGAGGGAACATGAAAATAGGCAGATGGCAGACACCCTTCGAGCAGGGGGATCTTTTTATCACCGGGCTCTTCTGGGGTGGTGATTTCATGTTGCAGCTTCCCGGCGGCAAACGCTATCAAATCAAAAATACGCCCCATCCCGGGGTCGATCTCAGCCTGGAGCTGTTTCATTTACCGAGTGAAGGGCGCTATCGGCTGCATTACCACTCGGTCACTGCGTTTCGTATGTTGGATGAACATGGGTTGCTGGAGCTTTGGCAGGCGCTGAGCGAGCTTGGGGACGAACAGGGTTACAACAGCCGCCTGATTAAAGATCACGCCTGGTCGCAGGAAAGCCCAATCAGTTTCTTCCATGGGCACAGTGAAGGCTGGTCACATCTTATCTGCACCGGCGATGAGTGTGTCGAAGTGTTGTGCCCGGGTGCGCCGGAAATCATCTATCTTGGCAAGTGTGCCGCCATGGAGGACTGAAAAATCTTTGGGAAGCGGTGAGATCAGTTGATCTCGACCTTTTCCATCCCCAGTTGCTGCAGCGCTATCACGGCCTGGGTGCGGTTGCGAACCCCCAACTTACGGAAGATAGCGGTGGCGTGGGCCTTGATGGTCGCCTCGGATACGCCCAGGTCGTAGGCTATCTGCTTGTTGAGCAGGCCTTCGGCAAACATTTGCAACACCTTGTATTGCTGCGGCGTCAGCTCCGAGAGCTTGCCGGCGACCTTGTCGGTTTCGTCCTCATCATTGATTTCAACCAACTCTATGCCTTGAGGCAGCCAGATATCGCCGAACATTACTGCGGTGATTGCTTCGATAAAGGTTTCCATCGACGCCGACTTGGGAATAAAACCGGCGCCGCCATAGTGCAGGGCACGGCTGATGGTGGCGGCATCTTCGTGGGCTGAAATCACTATCACCGGCAGTTCGGGGAAGTGGGCGCGCAGATGGATAAGGGTGGAGTAGCCATGGGCGCCCGGCATCTGCAGATCCAGTAGTACCAGATCATATCCCTGATGAGTTTGCTCAAGCAGTTTTTGCAGCGCATCGGCACTGTCGGCCTCAAACCAGCGGGTATTGGATAAACCGCTGTTAAGCGCCTGGCGCAGGGCATTGCGAAATAAAGGGTGATCATCGGCGATGATAATATTTAAGTTCTCTGGCTTCATGGCTTGTTATGATTATGGCTCTGCACGCTGAAGAAGGGTCAATGTAACAGAAAAGTGACAAATAATCCTATTGCTTTATCAGGGTTTAAGTGACTTTTTGTTACTGTCGCTTTTAGACTTTAGTCGAGAACGACGGTCAATAAAAGCCTTTTCAGCGGCAAAGACTGTTGCAGAATGAAACCTAAAAAGCCTGTAGCCAGATACAGGCCAGGATTATGCGAGGGCCTAGTTGGCCAGATCATCACTCCAGATCTGGGTCGGCTTTCTGTCTTCATCGACGGCCACGAAGGTGAAGACACCGCGGATAGCGTGCTCGCGCTTATCCTGATACATATCTTCTACAAAAATGTTCACTTCGACTTTCATCGAAGTGTTGCCCACATGGATCACCCGGGCGATCAATTCTGCCAGGCTACCGGCGGGGATCGGTTTTTTGAAATCGATTCTGTCAGAGCTGACGGTGACCAGTGTCTTGCGACAAAAGCGGGTGGCGGCGATAAAGGCGGTTTCATCCATCCAGGCGAGGGCTTCACCGCCAAACAGTGTGTTGTGATGATTGGTAATGGACGGGAAAACCGCCTTGATCACCCGAGCCTCGGCTTGTTCAATTCGGCGTGCTACGGCCACTTCATATTGGCTCTGTGTCGTTTCTGGCATACGGCAACCTCAAGGTTATGCTGGAAAATCAGGGGCGGTATTATAGTTCGACCAAAGGCGGATTGACAGCCTGGGCCAGAAAGCGCTGCATGAAAAATATTGGATGTTCAAAAGTATCCGGGCACGAAAAAGCCCCGGCATCTCCAGCGTGGAGATACCGGGGCGATTCCATTTCAGTGGTCCGTATCTGGGCGACTTATTTGCCCAGCAGGCGGCGTCTTTCCTTGGCGGCGGCGGCCAGATCTCTGAGCAGCTTTTCCGAGTCTTCCCAGTGCAGGCAGGCATCTGTGATGCTTTTGCCGTAAGTGAGTGGCTCACCGGCAACCACTTTCTGATTGCCTTCCACAATAAAACTCTCGGCCATGATACCGGCAATGGCGGTGGAGCCGCTGCGCAGCTGCGCCATGATATCTTCGGCGACTTCCAGCTGCTTCTTGTGCTGCTTCTGGCTGTTACCATGGCTGAAGTCGACCACTATGCCGGAGTGGATCCCAACCGAGTCCATCTGCTCTCTGGCTTTGGTCACATGCTGCTCGCTGTAGTTGGGAGTTTTACCGCCACGCAGAATGATATGCCCATAGGGATTACCATGGGTGCGGTAGACCGCCAGTGAGCCGTCTTTGTCCGGAGAGTAGAAGATATGTGGCTCTCTGGCGGCGCGCACTGCATCAACGGCAATATTGATGTTGCCGTCGGTACCGTTCTTGAAGCCTACCGGGCAGGAGAGTGCCGAGGCCATTTCGCGGTGAATTTGGCTTTCTGTGGTGCGGGCCCCGATGGCGCCCCAGGTGATGAGATCGGCAATATACTGACCATTCACCATATCCAAAAACTCGGTGGCGATAGGCAGTTTCAGCTCGGTGATCTGCTGCAGTAACTTGCGGGCCAGGCGCAGGCCTTTATTGGGGCTGAAGCTGCCGTCCAAGTCAGGATCGGAAATCAGGCCTTTCCAGCCGACTATGGTGCGGGGTTTCTCAAAATAGACCCGCATCAGAATGCACAGATCGTCTTTGAGTTCATGGTGCAGCTTGGCCAAGCGACCGGCATACTCCAGGGCCGCTTCTGTGTCATGGATGGAGCAGGGGCCTATGATGACCAACAAACGCGGATCGTCACCCTGAATAATGGCTTCGACTTCGCGGCGTTGTTCAACCAGGTAGTCTGCGGCTTCCTGAGTCAATGGATACTCAGATGCGAGTTGGGCAGGTGAGATCACTTTACATAAGAGAGAGGTGCGTAATTCGTCTGTTTTAATGGTCATTCATGATACCGGGGGAAATTTCTTGAGCGCTTTGCGCTTATCTTGTGTCGGATTATAACCAATCGAGCCGAGCTGCAAAGTGGCAATTGTCCGATAATTGCCCAAGTGGGCCTTGAAAAAGTGTCAAGTCCCACTTGAGCCATTCAGGGTTCGCACTGTGGTAACAAGTAGTTAGCCAGAAAATGCCATTCTGTAACTCAGTTTCAACTCGGGCAGGTTTTGTCTGCCGCCTGGGGGGATTTTCAGAACATATGGCGCTCAAGACCCGTGGCGTCGAGGATCTTGGTGGCAATTTCCTCGACCGATTGGTTGGTGGTGTCTATATAAGGGATGCGCTCTTTCTTGAACATCATCTCCACCTCTTTGACTTCGAGGCGGCATTGGCGCAAGGAGGAATAGCGACTGTTCTCCATTCGGCTCTGACGTATCTCATGCAGGCGTACGGGTTCAATGGTCAGCCCAAACAGTTTGGATTTGTTGCGTTTCAGCACCTCGGGCAGCTTGAGGTTGTCCATATCATCCTGAATAAAAGGATAGTTGGCGGCCTTGATACCAAACTGCATCGACAGATAGAGGCTTGATGGCGTCTTGCCGCAGCGGGAAACCCCAAGCAGGATAATGTCGGCCTTGTCCATATGCTTCATGGTCTGGCCGTCGTCGTTTTCCATGGCAAAGTTAATGGCGTCGATACGGGCATCGTAACCTGCGTTGGCCATACCATGGGTGCGATGCAGTGCCGGGCTGGCCGGTACCCCCAATTGTTGCTCCAGTGGCGCGACAAAAGTGTTGAGAAAGTCGTAGTCCAGGCCTTCACTGGAATAAATGATGTCGCGAATTTCCGGTTTGACGATGGAATGAAACACCAGAGGCCGTTCCCCTGTTGTAATAAAACTATCATTAATCTGCTTTTTAACGGCTTCTGCCTTAGCAGTATTTTCCACAAAAGGAATGGTAAGTGAGTCAAATTCCAATGGAAATTGAGAAAGTACTGCGTGACCAAACACTTCGGCCGTGATCGCTGTTCCATCAGAAATGTAGAATACTTTACGTGCCATGCCGACCTCGTGTAGTAATAAAATTACAAATAAAATTATAGATTTACGCTTGTTGCCACGGAGTGTAAAATGCCGCTGCCCTCGTGTGAAGGGGCCACTGAAATAAACTTGCGGAGATAGAACTGTGCAGCAATACGTACTCTGGTATCAGGAATTAGGCATGGGTGACGTCAACAAGGTCGGCGGTAAAAACGCTTCCCTTGGTGAAATGATCAGTAATCTGGCCAATGCCGGTGTTCAAGTACCTGGCGGCTTTGCGACCACATCCCACGCGTTCAATGAGTTTCTTGAGCAAAGTGGAGTAAACCAGAAGATATACGACATTCTTGACACATTGGATGTAGATGATGTCAACGCACTGGCTAAAGTTGGTGCACAGATCAGACAGTGGGTTATCGAAACCCCATTTCAGCCAGAACTCGAACAAGCGATTCGGGAAGCCTACGAAAAATTAGCCTCTGAAACCCAAGACGCCTCATTCGCCGTGCGTTCCTCTGCCACTGCAGAAGATATGCCCGACGCTTCATTTGCCGGTCAGCAAGAAACCTTCCTCAACGTGAAGGGCTTCGAAGCTGTATTGGTTGCCATCAAGCATGTGTTTGCCTCCCTGTTCAATGATCGCGCTATCTCCTATCGTGTGCATCAGGGTTACGACCATCGCGGTGTGGCGCTGTCAGCCGGTGTTCAGCGCATGGTACGTTCCGACAAGGCGGCTTCAGGCGTGATGTTCACCATGGATACCGAGTCCGGTAACAAGGACGTGGTATTTATCACTTCTTCCTTCGGTTTGGGCGAAATGGTAGTACAAGGTGCGGTTAACCCGGACGAGTTCTACGTACACAAGCCAACCCTGACTGCCGGTCACAAGGCCGTTGTTCGTCGTAACATCGGCAGCAAGCTGATCCAGATGGTGTACTCGGATGATGCATCTCACGGCAAGCAGGTGAAAATTGAAGATGTCGCCAAAGAACAGCGCATGACTTTCTCCATCAATGATGAAGAAGTGATGGAGCTGGCCAAGCAGGCGATGATCATTGAAAAGCATTATGGCCGTCCGATGGATATCGAATGGGCCAAAGACGGTAACGACGGTCGTCTCTACATAGTTCAGGCTCGCCCTGAAACCGTACGCTCCCGTGAAGATGTGCAGCTGATTGAGCGTTATCACCTCAAGAGCCGTGGCGAAGTGATCTGTGAGGGTCGCGCCATTGGCCACAAGGTGGGATCAGGTGTTGCCAAGGTGCTCAAATCTATCGACGAAATGGACAAGATCCAGCCAGGCGATGTACTGGTTACCGATATGACCGACCCGGATTGGGAACCTATCATGAAGCGCGCCAGCGCCATTGTCACCAACCGTGGTGGTCGTACTTGTCACGCTGCTATCATTGCCCGTGAACTGGGCGTGCCTGCGGTAGTGGGTTGTGGTGACGTGACCGACAAAATTCAAAACGGTCAGGAAGTGACGGTATCCTGCGCCGAAGGCGACACAGGTTATATCTATCAAGGCAAGCTGGAGTTTGATGTGATTTCCAGCCGCGTTGATTCCATGCCTGATCTGCCGATGAAGATAATGATGAACGTGGGTAACCCTGACCGCGCCTTCGACTTTGCCCGTCTGCCTAACGAAGGTGTGGGTCTGGCCCGTCTCGAGTTCATCATCAACCGCATGATAGGTATTCACCCCAAGGCTCTGCTGGAATTTGATCAGCAAACCGATGAGCTGAAAGCCGAGATCACCGAGATGATTGCCGGTTATGAATCTCCGGTTGAATACTATGTTGCCCGTCTGGTGGAAGGTATCTCTTCTATCGCTGCAGCATTCCACCCCAAGAAGGCCATCGTGCGTATGTCTGACTTCAAGTCAAACGAATATGCCAACCTGATCGGCGGTGACAAGTACGAGCCAGAGGAAGAGAACCCAATGCTGGGCTTCCGTGGCGCCAGCCGCTACATCTCCGAGTCGTTCCGCGATTGTTTCGCCCTCGAGTGTGAAGCCATCAAGCGGGTTCGTAACGACATGGGGCTGAAGAACGTTGAGATCATGATCCCGTTCGTTCGTACTCTTGAAGAAGGCCGTCAGGTTATCGAACTACTGAAAGAGCAAGGTCTGGAGCGCGGTAAAGATGGTCTGCGCGTCATCATGATGTGTGAACTGCCATCCAACGCCCTGCTGGCGGATCAGTTCCTGGAGATGTTTGATGGTTTCTCCATCGGCTCCAACGACCTGACTCAGCTGACTCTGGGTCTGGACCGCGACTCAGGCATCATCAGTCACCTGTTCGACGAGCGTAACGAAGCCGTTAAGGCGTTGCTGGCGATGGCTATCAAGTCAGCCAAGGCCAAGGGTGCTTACGTGGGTATCTGTGGTCAGGGTCCTTCGGATCACGCCGACTTCGCTGCCTGGTTGGTGGAGCAGGGCATAGACACAGTGTCTCTGAACCCCGACACAGTGATCGACACCTGGTTGTACCTGGCTGAAGCCCACGGCTAAGCTTGAAACAACTCAGTAAGTTATGAAAGAAGCCGCTTTTTAGCGGCTTCTTTTTGTTTATAATGGCCCGATAACAATAATTGAGCCGAGCAATAAGATGTTACCCCTATTATCACACCAACAAACTCTGGAACCCCTGTATCTGGATTATCTGAATGCGCTTGAGCAGCGAGGCTTTCGCGGCGATATCGACAGGCGCTACAGTGCCCGCTTGGCTCAAGCGACGGATAACTCTGTCTATCAGTTCCTGCCGCAGGCGGTGCTTTATCCCAGAGACAGCGCCGATATTGCCATGGCGTTGCGGCTCGCTTGTGAGGAGGCTTTTGCCAAGGTGGTCTTCAGTGCCCGCGGCGGCGGTACCGGAACCAATGGCCAGGCGCTGACCCATGGGGTAGTGCTGGATCTCTCACGCCATATGAACCGGGTGCTGGAAGTTAACCCAGAGGAAGGTTGGGTCAGAGTCGAGGCCGGTGTGGTCAAGGATGCGCTCAATGATGCGTTGCGGCCGCACGGCTTTTTCTTCAGTCCGGATCTTTCCACCTCCAACCGTGCCACCCTGGGCGGCATGATCAATACCGATGCCTCCGGCGCCGGCTCGCTGGTGTATGGCAAGACCTCGGATCATGTGCTGGAGCTTACCAGTGTGTTGGTGGATGGCAGTGTGCTGCACACGGCTCCGGTGAGCCGCGAGGCACTGGAATCGGGTGAGCAGGTCACTGACAACCCGCTCGGCAACAAGTTGATTACCGAAGTGGCCCGTCGCTGCCGTGAGCAGCGAGAACTGATTGAACAGCGCTTTCCCAAACTGAACCGTTTTTTGACCGGTTACGATCTGAAAAATGTCTGGGATCAACAGCTCAGCGAATTCAATCTGTCGCGGATCCTCACGGGCTCTGAGGGAACGCTGGCGGTGGTGACTGAGGCCAAACTGGATATCACCCCCTTGCCGGCCAGCCGCCTTATGGTCAACATCAAGTATGACTCTTTTGAATCGGCACTGCGCCATGCGCCCGACTTGGTGCTCGCCAATGCCACTGTGGTGGAAACCGTCGATTCCAAGGTGCTGAATCTGGCGCGGGAAGACATTATCTGGCACTCGGTATCAGAACTTATTCAGGAAGTGCCCGGCAAGGTGATCGATGGCCTTAACATGGTGGAGTTTGCCGGAGAACAAGCCCAGGTCGATGAGCGGGCAGAGCGTCTGGCCGCGGCGCTGGATGCACAGATTACCGCCGGTGAAAAAGGGGTGCTTGGGTATCAGCTCACCCGGGATGCCGGTTCCATCAATAAGATTTATGCCATGCGCAAGAAGGCGGTCGGGCTGCTCGGGGCCACCAAAGGCCGCCGCAAACCGATAGCCTTCGCCGAAGATACCGCCGTACCACCGGAAAAGCTCGCCGACTATATCATGGAGTTCCGTGCCCTGTTGGATAGCCATCAACTGCAATACGGCATGTTCGGCCATGTGGATGCCGGGGTGCTGCACGTGCGTCCGGCGCTGGATATGTGCGATCCCAAGGATGAAGCCTTGCTGCGCACCGTCTCGGATCAAGTGGCAGCACTGACGCAGAAATACGGCGGCCTAATGTGGGGCGAGCACGGTAAAGGCGTGCGTGGTGAGTATGGCCCCCAGGTATTTGGCGAGCAGCTTTGGAGTGAGCTTGAAGAAGTTAAGACACTGTTCGACCCCCAGAATAAACTCAACCCGGGTAAGCTGGTGGCGCCCAAAGGCCAACAGCTTATCTACAATGTCGACAGTACCAAGCGCGGCAGTTTCGATAGGCAAATACCTGTCAGTGTCCGCGATGCCTTCCCGGATGTGATGAACTGTAACGGCAACGGCCTGTGTTTCAACTACAGCCGCTTTTCGCCCATGTGCCCCTCTTTCAAGGTGACTGGAGACAGGATCCATTCGCCCAAGGGCCGCGCCGGATTAATGCGTGAGTGGCTGCGACTGCTGGAATCTGAAGGCGTTGATTTCAATCTGCTGGCCAAGTCCAAACCCATGGGCCTGTTGCAGCGGCTGCAGAACAGCCTCAATGCCAAGAAAGAATACGACTATTCCCACGAGGTGATGGAGTCGCTCAAGGGCTGTCTCGCCTGTAAGGCGTGCTCCGGCCAGTGTCCGGTGAAGGTGGATGTTCCCAAGTTCCGGGCACAGTTTTTCAGTATCTATTACCGCCGTTATCAGCGTCCCGCCAAGGATTACCTGGTGGCCGGTGTCGAGGATTCGGTGCAGCTGATGGCCAAGGCGCCCCGGCTGAGTAACTTTGCGGCGCAGAATCCTCTATCCAAGTGGGTGATTAAGAAGGCTCTGGGGTATGTGGATGCGCCTGCGCTGTCTGTTCCTACGCTGAAACAGCGCCTGGATGCTCACCCCAGCCGTGGTTATGATCTCAACGCCTTGAGCGCTATCCCCGCCGCTGAGCGACAAAACTATGTGTTGGTAGTGCAGGATCCTTTCAACAGCTTCTACGATGCCGAACTGGTTTATCGCTTTATTCGCCTGATTGAAGCGCTTGGACTCAAGCCGGTATTGCTGCCGTTCAAGCCCAACGGTAAACCGGCTCATATCAAGGGCTTTCTGGAGCAGTTTGCCAAGATGGCGCAGACCGCCGCCGATTTTCTCAATCAGGTGCATGCCCTTGGCATGCCCATGGTGGGGGTAGATCCGGCGCTAGTGTTGGTTTATCGCGACGAATACCGTGAAGCGCTCGGCGCCAAGCGCGGCCAGTTCAATGTCCAGCTTGCCAGCGAGTGGCTCAGTACTATGCTCGAACAGTTACCGCAACTGCCTGCAAGCGGGCGTGAGTTCACCTGGTTCAGCCACTGCACCGAATCCAGTGCCCGTCCCGGCACTGCCAAAGAATGGCAAACCATCTTCGCCCGTTTTGGTGCCCAGTTGGGAACCGTGAATCTGGGTTGTTGCGGCATGGCCGGCACCTATGGCCATGAGTTGGAAAACCTGCCACGTTCCAAGGCTTTGTATGAGATGTCCTGGGATGAGGCTATAAAGTCGCTGCCGCAGGAGCAGATACTGGTGTCCGGTTATTCCTGTCGCAGCCAGGTCAAACGCTTTGGCGGCTTCAGGCCCAGGCACCCCATCGAAGCCTTGCTGGAACTGACTCAAACGCAAGCCTGAGAGCGCCAAGAATAGGGCTCCAAAAGTATGGAGCCCATGAATAGGGAACCCAAAATAGGAAGCCAGGATGAAACAGTCGGCAGACAAGGTGAGTGAGGCCCTGAAAGGGCTGGGGGCAAGGCCGGACTTATGTCAGCAGCAAGCCCTGTTTGAGATAGACGTTAAAGGCGATTGGTATTATCTCAACTCACCGCTGCCGGCCAAGTTTGCCAGGCTCTTCAGTAGTATTTTGCACTGCATCGAGGGAGAACACCTGTTGATCACCCCGGCAGAGCGTTTGAAGGTTGCGGTGGCCGACACACCGCTCATCATAGTCGATTACAAGCAGCTGGATATCGAGGCCGAGAGCAGCCGTTTTGCCCTGGTTTGCTCCCAGGGTAATGAGTTCGAGGTGCAGGGGCTCAATGTCTTTGAGAGCGCCGAATCCGGGCTATTGGTAAGCTTGCCTCGAGGTCTCAAGGCCAGGCTTGGGCGTGCCTGTTTCTATCGCTTTGCCGAAACCTATTTACTGAGTTAAAAGTCAACGGAATCGCTTTGCCATTCAGGCAGATATAAAACCTTTATTTACAGTAGCCTGACTGTAAATGCCCCATTATTCTCCTTTCTTGTGTTAGTGAAATATTCAGCAGGTGGTAGTATTAATACCATTCGTATAGAAGTTTGATTGACTCAGAATCAGGGCCGCCACTCAAGTTTAAAGCGGATACTGGACTGGTAGATATGCCCCAAAAGGCAAGTCAAAAAGCTGCGTATAGGGCGGTCAATGCAGATTTATTCCGCTGGAGATGCCATACCTTGCGCTGCTTTCATGCCCCTGAGTAGGTCAATCATTTGGCGCAGTGGTATAGTTAAACTCGGCAGTGGAAATGGCCCGGCACCAATGAAGCAGAATAAGCGATTTTGCTGCATGGGGCGAAGCCCTGCCGATAGCGAACAGACAAGCCCTGAAGTACAGGAGGTGTTGCTTGAACCGCAAAGAGAGTCTCGGTTATCTGGTATCCCATCTGAACGTGGAATTGCAACATGAACTGGATAGCCGCCTGAAGCGTTATCAGCTGGATATTAAACTCTGGCCTGTGTTGTTTGCGCTCTGGCAAGAGGAAGGGATCAGCCAAACCGAGTTGTCACGTCGCTGTGATGTGGCCAACTACACCATGACACGCCTGCTGGATCAACTGCAGGTACAAGGCTTAATCTATCGCCATCAGGAAGAAGACAACCGGCGTGCGTTTCAAATTTTCCTGACCGATCAGGCCAAGGCGATGGAGCAGGACTTAATTCGCGAGGCCGAGCGGGTCAACGAGAAGTTTATGGCAGCCTTGGATGAGCCGGAAAGAGGGCAGCTGCTCATGCTGCTCAACAAGATCAATCATACTGACAAGCGTTAACCCTATGGTTGAATGTGTGCTCGGTAAATCAAAGATAAACCAATAGCACGCACACCAATCCCCCCAGTAGCAACCAGTGTTGCAGATGTGAGCTGCTTGACTGCTGTTTCCCCTGTTTGAGGCTCGCCAGCAGGCGGTTACACTTGTAGATGCGACAGATAGTCAGCTCTGTGGTGGGGTCAACCAGGAGTTGCATTCGGCAACGTACACCGTTACGCAACTTGAAGCTGTGCTCGCTGTGCAGCCCCAGGTTGAATTTGCTGGATACCACTTTACCGTCGACAAACAAACGCTCAAATCCATTCCAGTTGCTGGCCTGTAATTCAACCTTTTGCTGCTCCACTTCATAGCCGAATCTGAGCATCATTGACTCCCTGACATTCGAGATGACGAATGCTAAGTCAAGCAGAGACAGATGACGCTTGCCAGTCCGTAAAAATGAATTTTCTGTTTCTGGTGCTTATCTATTTGCCGACAGGAGGAAAATTTTTTCAGGAATAAAAAAGGGCCCGAAGGCCCCTTTATGGAATATGAGTGAGCTTAGGCTTGGGTACCATTGATGATGGCGCGGGCCATCTCATCTGCTACTTCAGCCGTGGTACGGTTTTGCTCATCGGCCTGCTTGAATATGGACAACAGGGTGTTGTAGATCTCTTCAACCTTGGCGGTAGACTTGGCGGCATCATAGTCTTTTTCGAAAGACACGTTGATGATACCACCGGCGTTGATCACATAGTCTGGGGCATAGAGGATGCCCATCTGCTTGAGCTGCTCACCATGGCGGGGCTCGGCCAACTGGTTGTTGGCGCAGCCTGCGACTATGCTCGCTTTCAGCTGTGGCAGTGTGGTGTCGTTAAGTGTGGCGCCCAGGGCGCAAGGGGCATAGACATCGACGTCCAGAGCATAGATGTCCTGAGGGGCAACCACCACGGCGCCAAAGTCGGTGGCGACCTTGTCCAGTGATGCTTGATGGATATCGGTTACAAACAGCTCTGCGCCTTCTTCATGCAGATGCTTGCACAGATAATAGCCCACATGGCCTACGCCCTGAACGGCTATCTTGAGGCCCTTGAGGCTATCTTTGTCCAGTTTGTGTTTAACGGCAGCCTTGATACCCAGGTAAGTTCCCATGGCGGTAAAAGGAGAGGGATCGCCGCTCATTCCTTCCAGACCAAGCACATAAGGGGTTTCATCATGGGCAATCATGATGTCGGCAGGGGTGGTCCCCACATCTTCGGCCGAGTAGTAGCGTCCGCCCAGGCTGTGAACAAAACGGCCAAAGGCGCGGAACAGTTGTTCACGATTCTCTGTCTTGGGATCGGCTATGATCACCGACTTACCGCCACCCATGGCCAGACCGGCCAGCGCGTTCTTGTAAGTCATACCGCGGGAGAGGCGCAACACATCAGTGAGAGCTTCATCATCTGATTGGTAGTTCCACATACGGCAACCGCCTACGGCAGGGCCCAGGTTGGTGTTGTGGATGGCGATGATGGCACGCAGGCCACTTTCCTTGTCATGACAGAATACTACCTGTTCATGTTCGTCGAATGATACATGATTAAATACAGCCACGTCTGTTCTCCGCTGTGCATATTGGGGCGGCGCTTAGCGGCCGCCTACCGCTTGTTATATTTATTGCAGAACCATAGCATTTAGCGATACTCTCAACAAAGCTGATGAGCAGAATATTTGTGATCTATCTGGCAATTTTGCTTTCCACCTTACGTTAACGTAAAGCTGGTTGAAAACTGAAGTCAGCCACCCATAGTCGTCTCATTATGGAGTGGTACTGAAAAAGCCGGCCAGAGGCTTAGTTGAACAGATACAGAATATAAAAACACAATAAAAACAAACAAGAAGAAAGGAAAGTTTATGACTGAACAGACAAGTACATCGCCTAACGCCGAACAGCAGGAAGCCTTGCGCCAGGCTTGGGTGCGTGAACAGTTCCAGAAAGCCAATAAATTTCTTGCCGAGAAAGGGGTGATCCCCAGCAAAGTGGTACCGGCGGAAAGCCGTTATCTGGCGCCTTATGTAGCCATGTGGAAAATCGAATCCAAACAGCCCAGCCACAAGACCTATTGGGTGATGTCCGGTGACTTGCCTTCTGACTATGTTGATGTCAGCGTAGCAGCCACTGCTCGCGAAGCCTTGCGTCACTTTTCGCTGACCTGGCAGCTCAAGGCCGAGAACCTGGTGCAATCTGGGGCGACCAAAGACCCTACCCAGGCCAAATTCGCCCAGTTGCTGGTCTCCAGAGCCGAGAGCCTATACAAGATCCAGGAAGACGATAAACTCTGGGGCTGATAACCCTAGAGCAAACAAAAAAGCAGCCGTAGGCTGCTTTTTTAGTGTCTGTGCTGTGTCTTGCCAAGCCAAGTGAGAGTTTGAATAAGGGTTCAAACCTCAGGCCTAAAGTTCAAACCTCGGCCTTAGCAGCAGGGGAGTCGGCTCATTCCTCGTCACTGAGATAGCAATAACCCTTTTCCAAAAGTTCGCACAGCAGCAATGCCACGGCATCATCCTGAAGCAGTGACTCAAGATCTTCGCCGCTGATGCTGGTGTGATTGGCAATAAGCAGCGCCTGCTTTTCACTGCCTTGCGGCAATTCAAAAGCTTCACCATTGATAAACAGTCGGCAGTTGGGATCGTCTTCCAGCATGAGAATTTTAAGCCCACCTATGCGCTTGAATACAGCGCCTTCGGCCGCGGCTTCTCTGAGCTCCTCGGTACTCATAGGCTCACCCTGGCAAATATCCAGCTCAAAGCGGTTCTGACTCAACAATTTGCCCAGCACGCCCTGATAATAGTCAGGGTTCTCAGTCAGCTCTTTCAGCAGCGCCATCATCCCCTGTTGCTGGCTCTTGGCGATCAGCGCAGGTTGCCCGGCTTCTTCACTCGAAGTGAAGCGTTTGTGGCCGAGATCCTGATCAAGCATAAAGTCGGCCATTTCGCTGATAAGTTCTTGCTGACTCGGTGCCCGGAAGCCTATTGAGTAGGACAGTGCCAGGGTCAGGGTTTCGCCCCTGTGGGGGAAACCGGGCGGAATATACAGCATGTCGCCGGGCTCCAGCACTGTATCTATGATGGGCTCAAAGTCTTCAATCAAAGGGGTATTGGGATTGTTGCCACGCTTGGCGTATTGACCCTTGGCACCCACTGTCCAGCGCCTGCGCCCCTCGCCTTGAATGATAAAGACATCATAGTTGTCGATATGGGGGCCGACACCACCACCCGGCGTGGCAAAGGACACCATTAGGTCATCAAAGCGCCAGTCCGGCAGGAAACGGAAGGCTTCCACCAGACCCTGTGAGTCCGGATACCAGTGGTTGACGGCCTGTACCAGCAGTTGCCAGTTTTCTTCACCGAACTTGTCATAGTCTTCAAACGGGCCTGAGATCACTTCCCAGTCCTGCCCCTTGGTGAGTACTACCCGTGAGGAGATCTCCTCTTCACAGGCGAGGCCCGCCAGCTCATCGGCGGCGATAGGATCGACAAAGTCCTTGAAGGCTTGTCTGATCACCTTGGGTTGTTGCTGCCATACCTCTTTAACAAAGGCATCTCTGTCTAGAGTCAGCTGGTAAGTGTTCGTCATCTGTTATCCAATCCATAAACTGTTTCAATGGCCAGTCAGTTATCCCGCTTGCAACGGCATAAACCCCGGGGAGAAAAAAGGCGGTACTGGAAACCAGTACCGCCCGTGACAGCCAAGAGGCTATCAGTTCAAATCATCGACAAAGGCTTCGGCGCGGCCTATGTAGTTGGCCGGCGTCAGTTGCTTGAGTTCGTGTTTCACGTTCTCAGGCAGCTCCAGACCGTCGATAAAGGCTGCCAACTGCTGACCATCGATACGCTTGCCACGGGTCAGCTCCTTGAGCTTCTCGTAAGGCTTTTCGATGCCATAGCGGCGCATGACTGTCTGTACCGGCTCGGCCAGCACTTCCCAGTTGTGATCCAGTTCATCGCGCAGGTGCGCCTCGTTGACTTCCAACTTACTGACACCCTTGAGTGTGGCCTGGTAGGCGATCAGCGAGTGGGCGATACCCACACCCAGGTTACGCAGTACTGTGGAGTCGGTCAGATCGCGCTGCCAGCGGGAAACCGGCAGTTTACTGGCCAGATGCTGCATCAGGGCGTTGGCTATGCCCAGGTTACCTTCCGAGTTTTCAAAGTCGATAGGGTTAACCTTGTGCGGCATGGTGGATGAGCCGATTTCACCGGCCACTGTCTTCTGCTTGAAGTGACCCAGGGCGATATAACCCCAGATATCACGGTCAAAATCAATCAGCACGGTATTGAAACGAGCCACGGCATCGAACAGCTCGGCAATATAGTCGTGCGGTTCAATCTGAGTGGTGTAGGGGTTCCAGTTCAGGCCGAGGCTGGTGACAAAGCGCTGTGACAGCTCATGCCAGTTAACTTCTGGGTAGGCGGACAGGTGGGCGTTGTAGTTACCCACGGCGCCGTTGATCTTACCCATGATCTCAACCGCTTCAATTTGTTTGAGTTGGCGTTCGAGACGTACGGCCACGTTGGCCATCTCTTTACCCAGAGTCGAAGGCGAGGCGGGTTGGCCATGAGTACGGGACATCAGAGGCACAGTCTTGTAACGTCTGGCCAGCTCTTTAACGGCATCGACCAGCTTCTGGCAGTATGGCAGCAGTACCTGTTCACGGGCTTCGGTCAGCATCAGGCCGTGGGACAGGTTGTTGATGTCTTCACTGGTGCATGCAAAGTGCACGAACTCGCCTATGGCGGCCAGCTCGGCATTGTCGGCGATTTTTTCCTTGATGAAGTATTCCACCGCCTTAACGTCATGGTTGGTGGTGGCTTCGATGGTTTTGACTCTCAGGGCATCGGCTTCGCTGAAGTTATCGCGAATATTGTCCAGCAATGCCAGAGCTTCTTCACTGAAGGGGGGGACTTCTTCGATTTCAGGGCAGCTGGAAAGCAGTTTCAGCCAGTTGATTTCGACCTGAACACGATACTTGGTAAGACCGTACTCGCTGAATATCCCCCGAAGTTCGGCGGTTTTACTACCATAACGCCCGTCTACCGGTGAGATAGCAGTCAGTGCGGAAAGATCCATTATAAGCTCCTTGATGAACTTGGCTTTATTATAGGGTGAGGCTTTTTTTAGCTGTATCGACGATCGCCTTGCGGGCAAACACCAGATGTCTGCGTTTGCCGCCGAGTTGACGCCAGAGTACGGCACTGCGCATTGCTGCCAGCAACAAGGCGCGTATTTTATGTTGGACCAGTGGCCGCTGCAGTATGTTGGGGTTGCCCGAAATCTGGATCTTGGGCCCCAAATTACTGATGATATCGCTGTAGATACTGGCCAGGTTGGCGATAACCTGCTCGTCGGTTATGGCAAAGTGGCTCAGTTGGCGATGCACCTGATTGATGCGCTCAGACAGCATCCCCAGAGCCGCCTGGTTGCGGCTCAGTTTACGCTCCAGCGCCAGAATGCCAACCAGATAGCGGGTGATTTCCACATCTTTCTGGGCGCTGTCACCCAGTTGGTTGATAATCCACTTGTAGCCGTTGGCCAGCACGACTTTGTCGGGATAGATCTCATCGATATTCTCTGGATCTGTCACCATAATGCCATCGAGTGCCGCAGCCAACTGCTGCGGATCGCTTTCCCCGTGGCGGGCTATGTATTGCACCTGGGCGATAGCCTGCAATATGCCGGCAAATGCCATGGTGCGGTCATGCAATTGCTCGCTCAATGATTACTCCCTAATCAGGGTTTCTATGATGCCGCCACCCAGGCAGACTTCACCGTCGTAGAATACTGCCGACTGCCCTGGCGTGACTGCCGCCACCGGTTCGTCGAAGATCACTCTCAGCTCATCGTCACCCTGGACATAAACAGTGCAGGGGATATCCTGCTGGCGATAACGGGTCTTGACCGTGATTTTTGCGCCATCGGCCGGGCCCTGCCTGTCGACCCAATGCAATTGCCTGGCTGTGAGGCCAACCGACATGAGTCTTGGGTGCTGGCCGCCTTGGGCGACAACCAATACATTACGTTTCAGATCTTTGTCGACCACATACCAAGGATTGTCGTTGCTGTTTTTCATGCCGCCAATTCCAAGGCCCTTGCGCTGGCCCAGAGTGTGGTACATCAGCCCCTGATGCTCGCCTATCACTTCACCGTCGACACTCTCGATTTTGCCCGGTTGCGCGGGCAGATAAGTGCCAAGGAATTCAGTAAATTTGCGTTCACCGATAAAACAGATGCCGGTGCTGTCTTTCTTGTTGAAGGTGACCAGCCCTTGCTCTTCGGCGATGCGGCGAACTTCGGGTTTTTCCAGTTCACCCACAGGGAACAGGCTACGTGCCACCTGTTGGTGACTCAAGGTGTAGAGGAAGTAGCTCTGATCCTTGTTGCCATCTATGCCGCGAAGCAGCTGGGTTTTTCCGTCGGTATCACGGCGGCGCACATAGTGGCCCATGGCGATATAGTCGGCATCGAGAATGTCATCGGCAAACTCAAGGAAGGCTTTGAACTTGATCTCCTTGTTGCACATGATGTCCGGGTTAGGCGTGCGTCCCGCCTTGTACTCGGCCAGAAAATACTCGAACACATTGTCCCAGTATTCGGCGGCAAAGTTGACCGTGTGCAACTTGATCCCCAGCTTGTCACAGACAGCCTGGGCATCTTTTAAATCTTCGGCGGCAGAGCAATATTCGTCGGTGTCATCTTCTTCCCAGTTCTTCATGAACAGGCCTTCTACCTGATAGCCCTGCTGGAGCAGCAGATAGGCTGAAACAGATGAGTCGACACCGCCGGACATGCCGACAATGACTTTTTTTCCTGATGCATTGGGAGTGTTAGCTGTCATAGATCCTAAAACCGTTGAATTCATTCATGAACGCCCGAAAAGAGAACTGCTGCTTGTGCCCGGTTGTGGCAGGCCGTTATTGGCGCGACGCGGGGGTGGACAAACAGCCATTAAGGCGCTCAGTTTCTGCGGGGGCGTATTCTATCACGCCTTGGTGCCCAGAGCTAATCACAACAGCGCGCTATTGAGCAAAGATAACGGCAGCCGTTGTCCCTGCAAATAGCTCTCCAGTGTGGCGCTGACCAAGGGGCTGCGAAGCTTGGATCCCAAGGCCGTGATTTCATCCATGCTCAACCAATGGGCGGCCTTGATGGCGACGTCCAACGGCTTGGCACTCTGGCACTTGGCCAGGCGAGCACAGAAGGTGAAACGTAAAAAGACCAGCTCCTTGGAAGCACTGAACTGATCTATCCGCACCAGGGCTTCAGGGGTGACAGTCAGGCCGGTTTCTTCGAGCACCTCGCGGCGACAGGCGTCGATAAGGCTTTCATTTGCTTCCAGGTGACCGGCCGGTTGGTTGAATTTCTGTTGGCCGTCTATCAATTCCTCGACCAGCAGAAAACGCTTCTCGGCCTCAATAATGCAGGCCACTGTTACATTGGGGCGATAACGTTCAGTCATGGAGAAGCTCCTTAATCGCCGCCTCAGAAAGAGTACGATATTCACCGGGCTGCAGGCATTGCCCTTGCTCGGTATCCAGGCTGAGATTGCCTATGGCATAACGTATCAATCTTAAAGTGGGAAACCCGACATGGGCTGTCATCCTTCGTACCTGACGATTGCGCCCTTCGCGGATACAGATCTCCAGCCAAGTGGTGGGAATATTGCGCCGCTCACGAATGGGTGGATTACGTGGCCACAAAGATTCGGGTTGTTGCAGTCGCCGGACTTTTGCAGGCAGGGTGGGGCCATCTTTCAGCTCAATTCCCTCACGCAAGGCTTGAATCGCGGTGTCATCGACATCGCCTTCTACCTGTACCCAGTAGGTCTTGAAGGTGTGCTTGTTGGGCTGGGTCAGCTTGGCCTGCAGTTGACCGTTATTGGTGAGCAGTAACAGACCCTCGCTGTCTCTGTCCAGGCGGCCTGCGGCATAAACACCGGCGATGGGCAGCAGATCTTTGAGCGTGCGTCGTCCGCCTTCATCGGTAAACTGGCATAACACATCGAAGGGTTTGTTGAGCAGCACCACCTGGGTTTCTGCAACCGAGAGTGGTGGTACCTTTGGCCGGGGTTTTTGAGGACCAGGGCGCTTTTTATTCAGACCCAGTCTCTTGTTATTGGAACTTTTGTTACTGGGACTCTTGCAACTGGGACTCTTGCTGTTGGGGCTTGGTTTGGTGGAGCGCTGACTCTTCTCTCGGCCAAACTCTTTACCGTCAGGGCCCTTGGGGTGACTGGACTGGCGTTTGGGTTTACGTCTTGGTTGGGAGGTTGGCGAATTCATTGAGATATCCTGGCTGCTTGAGCCGCGTGCTCTGACTATTTGTCAGAGATATGCCTGAGTGTAACACCTATGTCCGGTTTGGCGGCGACACGGGGTTGTGACTTTTGGCAAAGTGTACCTGTCACTCGCCTATAGTGGAATTTGAATCTTGGCCGGAATGCTCTATGATGTTCGCCAAATTGTGATCTACAACCAATTTTTACGCCCATAACAAGATAGACATAGATTACCGACGGTAGCGGTATCCAGGGCGAAAGAGGCAAGGAAATTAAAGAATAACAACACTTATAACAACTCATTTTTATAAAAAGCGTAGGACTGAAAATGACTGATAAAACCCCCACTATCATCTATACGCAGACAGATGAAGCGCCGGCACTGGCGACCTTGTCTCTACTGCCTATCATCAAAACCTTTACTCAGGCAGCCGGCATCAATGTCGAAACCCGTGATATTTCTCTCTCCGGCCGTGTGATTGCCGCCTTCCCCGAGCGTCTGACCGAAGCGCAGCGCATCGGTGATCATCTGGCTGAGCTTGGTGAGCTGGCAACCCAGCCCGAAGCCAATATTATCAAACTGCCCAATATTAGTGCGTCCATTCCTCAGCTGCAGGCTTGTATCAAAGAGCTGCAGTCCAAGGGCTATGATCTGCCTGATTATCCGGCCGAAGCCAAAACCGATGAAGAACGGGAAGTCAAGGCCCGTTATGACAAGATCAAAGGCAGTGCGGTAAACCCTGTGCTGCGTGAAGGGAACTCAGATCGCCGCGCCCCGACTTCGGTCAAGAACTATGCCCGTAAGCACCCGCATTCAATGGGGGCCTGGAGCAAGGACTCCAAATCTCATGTGGCCCATATGCAACAAGGGGATTTCTACGGCAGCGAACAGTCCGTTACCCTCAAAGAGGTCGATACTGTCAGCATAGTGCTGGAGCAAGATGATGGCGGCCAACTGGTGCTCAAGCAAGGGCTTAAGTTGCTGGCCGGTGAAATCATAGATGCGGCCGTGATGAGCAAGCGTGAACTGACCGCCTTCTTCGAGCGCGAAATTGAAGCCGCCCGCAAGGAAGATGTACTGCTGTCACTGCACCTGAAAGCCACCATGATGAAAGTGTCCGATCCTATTATGTTCGGCCATGCGGTGAAGGTGTTCTACAAAGATGTATTCGCCAAACACGGTGAAACTTTGCGTGAGCTGGGTGTGGACGTCAACAATGGTCTGGGTGACGTCTATGCCAAGATAGCCAAGTTGCCGGCCGAGCAGAAAGCGGCCATTGAAGCCGATATCGCCGCCGTCTACCAGAGCCGCCCTGAGCTGGCGATGGTGAACTCAGACAAGGGCATCACCAACCTTCACGTGCCAAGTGATGTGATTATCGATGCTTCCATGCCTGCTGCTATCCGCTCCAGCGGCCAGATGTGGGGCCCGGATGGCCAGCTGAAAGATACCAAGGCGTTGATCCCGGATCGTTGCTATGCCGGTGTTTACCAGGAAACCATCAGTTTCTGTAAGGAACATGGCGCCTTCGACCCTGCAACCATGGGCAGCGTGCCAAACGTGGGTCTGATGGCACAGAAGGCCGAAGAGTACGGCAGCCATGACAAGACCTTTGAAATCCCTGCGTCCGGTACGGTTAAAGTACTGGACAAGGACGGCAATCTGCTTATGTCCCACGCCGTTGAAGCCGGTGATATCTGGCGCATGTGCCAGGTTAAAGACGCACCTATCCGTGACTGGGTCAAGCTGGCCGTACGCCGCGCAAGACTGACCAACACCCCGGCGGTATTCTGGCTGGATGAAAACCGTGCCCACGATGCCCAGGTGATCGCCAAAGTGAAGGCCTACCTGCCTGAGCACGATACCGATGGGCTTGAGTTGCACATCATGTCACCTGAAAAGGCGGCCCGTTTCTCCCTTGAGCGTATTAAAGCCGGTAAGGACACTATTTCGGTAACAGGCAACGTGCTGCGTGACTACCTTACCGACTTGTTCCCTATCCTTGAGTTGGGTACCAGTGCCAAGATGCTGTCAATCGTCCCGCTGATGAACGGTGGCGGTCTGTTCGAAACGGGTGCCGGTGGCAGTGCGCCCAAACATGTACAGCAGTTTGAAGAGGAAAACCACCTGCGTTGGGATTCTCTGGGCGAGTTCCTGGCGTTGGGAGCCTCACTCGAGCACCTAAGCCAGACGACAGCCAATGCCAAGGCACAGGTGATGGCTGATTGCCTGGATCAGGCGATAGGGCTGTTCCTGGATAACAACAAGTCACCATCCCGTAAGGTGGGGCAGCTGGATAACCGCGGCAGTCACTACTTCCTGGCACAGTACTGGGCCAGCGCGCTGGCCAAGCAGGACAAGGATGCCGAGCTGAAAGCTTATTTTGCACCTCTGGCCGAAGGCCTGGTGGCTGCCGAAGAGCAGATAGTGGCAGAACTCAATGGTGCCCAGGGTGGTGCCGTTGAACTGGGTGGCTACTATAAGCTGGACCCTGTTAAAGCCGAGCAGGCTATGCGCCCAAGTGCCAGCCTGAATCGTCTTCTGAGCGCTTGATACTGAAAGCTGAATGAGGGAGCTCTCCCTCATTCAATTGCCAAACAGGCATTAAAAAGGCGGGGATAACCCCGCCTTTTTTCATCTCTGTTCACCCGGTTATTTAACTGGAGAGATAGCCGAGGCATGCATACCTTTTGGGCCCTTCTCAACTTGAAATTCAACAGGTTGGCCTGCTTTTAGAGTTCTGTAGCCTTCCATTTCAATGGTTGAATAGTGCGCAAAAACATCCTCACCACCTTCATCAGGGCAGATAAACCCGAATCCTTTGGCGTTGTTGAACCATTTAACAGTTCCGCTTGCCATACTTCCACTTCCTTCTATTGTCTGCTTCCCAGTAAGATAGTAAAACTTTTGAGCGCTTTAGCAGGCGCTCAGATAACAGAATGTAAGCAGTGTTGCTGGATGTCAAGCTTAAATTAACAAAAAAACAACATTGTATTTGTTGCTGTGCGTATACGGTTTTGCCATGGTGGCACTTTATCGGTAATGCCTACCTGGAACATCTTAGGCTTATTCTCGGCGTATATGTTTTAACCGATTGAAAAATAAGCATGAGTTGGAAACGCCTTAGACAAGCGCCGCCGCGCCAGAGTATAGTGTGACAAAGGGCAATACTGCCCAGGGCCAGCCAAGCGGTACTTTGAGACATGGCCGGGCATAGTGTTGGTAGAAGCCAAGTTGAGAGGCTAATATTGAATCATGGGTAAGACTGGACAGATAGAACGTGTGGAGGAAGGGATTGAGCAGGAATTGCAACCACCTCCAATGTATAAAGTGATTCTGAACAACGATGACTATACCCCAATGGACTTTGTTGTGGAGGTACTGCAGCTGTTCTTTCGCAAGAATGAACAGGAAGCCACAGACATTATGTTGACCATACATCATCAGGGAAAAGCGGTTTGCGGCGTTTACCCGTTCGGGATAGCCGAAACCAAAGTGGTTCAGGTGAATCAGTTTGCAAGACAAAACCAACATCCGTTACTGTGTTCGTTAGAGGAAGCTTAACCAGCCTGTCTCTGTAGTTTTTTAGGGGGTGCGTATGCTGAACAAAGATCTTGAAGTGACCTTGAACCTGGCATTCCAACAAGCCAGAGATGCCCGTCACGAATATATGACGGTTGAGCACCTACTGCTGGCGCTGACCGATAACCCCGCCGCAAGGGATGCCTTGCTCGCCTGTGGCGCCAATATCGACCGACTCAAAGAGGAGGTCGCCAACTTTATTACCCAGACCACACCCATTATCAGCGATCCCGATGATGAACGTGAGACTCAGCCGACACTGGGTTTCCAGCGGGTGCTGCAACGGGCAGTGTTTCATGTGCAGTCGTCAGGCCGCAATGAGGTGACCGGTGCCAACGTGCTGGTGGCCATTTTCAGTGAGCAGGAGTCCCAGGCGGTTTATCTGCTGCGCCGTTACGATATTACCCGCCTGGATGTGGTGAATTATATTTCTCACGGCTTTGCCAAGAACGATGAGGCCGATGCTCCGGGATCGCAGGAAAGCCTGGAAGATCAATCCGAAGCCACAGAAGAGCGCAGCATGCTGGCTCAGTTTGCCAGTAATCTCAATGAGATGGCCAAGCAGGGCAAGATAGATCCGCTTATCGGCCGCGATAACGAAATTGAACGCTCGATTCAAATTCTTTGCCGTCGCCGCAAGAATAACCCGCTGCTGGTGGGCGAGGCCGGCGTCGGAAAGACTGCCATCGCCGAAGGTTTGGCCTATCGGATAGTCAATGAGTCTGTGCCTGAGGTGATAAGCGAAGCGACCGTCTACTCTCTGGATCTCGGCGCGCTGTTGGCCGGCACCAAGTATCGCGGCGACTTCGAGAAACGCTTCAAGAGCCTGCTCAAGGAGTTAACAGCGGATCAGAATGCGATTCTGTTCATCGATGAAATCCACACCATTATCGGTGCCGGCGCGGCATCCGGTGGGGTGATGGATGCATCCAACCTGCTCAAGCCCTTGCTCTCCAGCGGTAATCTGCGCTGTATGGGGTCCACTACTTTTCAGGAGTATCAAAGTATTTTTGAGAAGGACAGGGCACTGGCGCGGCGCTTCCAGAAGGTGGACATTCACGAGCCTTCGGTGGCCGAAACCACCAAGATACTTCAGGGGCTCAAGAGCCGTTACGAAGAACATCATGGGGTGCGTTATACCCTGGCGGCCTTGGCCAGCGCTGCCAGCCTGTCGGATAAGCATATCAACGACAGACATCTGCCGGACAAGGCTATCGATGTGATCGACGAAGCGGGGGCGCGGATGGCTATGATGCCACAGAGCAAACGCAAGAAAACCGTGGGTCAGAGCGAGATTGAAACCATCATCGCCAAGATGGCCAGGATCCCTGAAAAAACAGTGACTTCTTCCGAGAAGGACTTGCTGAAAAACCTGGAACGCAACCTGAAGATGGTGGTGTTCGGTCAGGACAAGGCGATAGAGAGTCTTAGCGCGGCGATTCGGCTGGCACGCAGTGGTCTTGGCAATGAAAACAAACCTGTGGGGAGCTTCCTGTTTGCCGGCCCAACCGGGGTGGGTAAGACAGAGGTGACCAACCAGTTGGCGGCTTGCCTCGGGCTCAAGCTTATCCGCTTCGATATGTCCGAATATATGGAAAGCCATACTGTGTCGCGTTTGATTGGCGCGCCTCCGGGTTATGTCGGCTACGATCAGGGTGGTTTGCTGACCGATGCCGTGATCAAGACGCCTCACTGTGTGGTGTTGCTCGATGAAATCGAAAAGGCGCATCCGGATATCTATAACCTGCTGCTGCAGGTAATGGATCACGGTACTTTGACCGATAACAACGGCCGCAAGGCGGATTTCCGCAACGTGACCCTGGTGATGACCACCAATGCCGGGGTGCAGGAAACTGTGCGTAAGTCCATTGGCTTCAAACAGCAGGATCACAGCCAGGATGCGATGTCGGAGATCAATAAGGTGTTCTCGCCCGAGTTTCGCAACCGACTCGACTCCATTATCTGGTTCAACCATCTGGATATGACCATTATCGCCAAGGTGGTGGACAAGTTCCTGGTAGAGCTGCAGGCACAGTTGGATCAGAAAGGGGTGACGCTGGAAGTCAGTGATGAAGCCAGAACCTTGCTGGCCGAGAAGGGTTACGACAAGACCATGGGGGCCAGACCTATGGCCAGAGTGGTCAAGGATCTGCTGAAACGACCGCTGGCCGATGAAATCCTGTTTGGTAAACTCGAGTCCGGTGGCATCGCCCATGTGGATGTTAAAGATGGCGAACTGGAAATCAACACGGAAGCGCCGGAGAAGATCTCCTGAGAAGCTAAGTCGAAACAAAAAAAATGGCTGCCACTGGCAGCCATTTTTATTCTGAATCCTGACCCTTATCCGACACATTGATGCCTGGATAGACAACGGCAGGCCAGGTGCGCCTGCTGCGCAGTGGGTCGCCCCCATGGGCTCACCAGCAAAAAAACCGGCACAGCCGGCTTTTGAGAAATAACTGGGATCTTAGCGTGAGCGGAAGACGATGCGGCCTTTGCTCAAGTCGTATGGAGTCAGCTGCACAGTGACCTTGTCACCGGTCAGGATTCGGATGTAGTTTTTACGCATTTTACCGGAAATGTGAGCAGTCACAACGTGACCATTTTCCAGTTCAACCCGAAACATTGTATTTGGCAAGGTTTCAAGGATAGTCCCTTGCATCTCAATGTTGTCTTCTTTCGCCATTAATCAGTTATCCCGTTAGCCTCGAATGTAAAAAACCGCCGTATCATGCCGCAAATTACAGCGGCTGTAAAGGGGAGGCCTCAGTGATTGTCGCTTTTCTGCCAGCCCTGAACGCCGAGGATCTCATAGGGGCGGTAGAGTCGCTTGTAACCCATTTTGTCGTGGTTATCTATTTGATATCCCAAATAGAGAAACGATTTCGACATCAATTTGCCCAGGCGGCATTGCAGCAGTACCAGCAAGATCCCGAGGGAGCGGTCGCTGTAGTCCGGGTCGAAGTAGCTGTAGATGGCTGACAGGCTCTGGGACAGGAGATCTGTCACCGCCACGGCAACCAGTCGCTGACCATGCCAAAGTTCGATAAACACCGGGCTGAGCCACTCACAGGCGAGAAAATGACGGTACTGCTCTTCGCTAGGAGGATACATGGGGCCGTCACTGTGGCGGGCACAGATATAACGCTCATAGAGGGGATAGTGAGCCGGGGTTTCCTCGGTAACTATTCGAAAGTGCAGGTCACGGTTTTTGGCCAGGGTGCGTTTTTGTCTTTTGGACAGGCGAAATTCATCCAGGGGAACTCGGATGGGCTGACAAGCGTTGCAGTGGGGGCAACGGGGCTTGTAGATGGCGCTGCCACTGCGGCGAAACCCCAGTGCCAACAGGCGCTCAAACAGTGACAAGTCCAGCTCATCTTCCTGGATCACCAATAACTGCTCCTGTTGTCCGCTCAGGTAGCTGCAGGCAAAGGGTTGGCTGAGGCCTATGGCAATGGCATGGTTATCAGAGTTCAAGTTTGACCTCGTCGGTTTGCCAGCAATCCCTGGCAAGACTACCGTCCCTGAATTGTTTCAAGAGTGCGAGAAAATCTTTACGCTTTAAACTTTTGGCTCCGAGGCTCTCAAGGTGCGGATTCATCACCTGGGCATCGATAAGCCTGAAACCCTGCTTGAGTGCATATTGGTGCAGGGCGATAAAGGCCGCCTTGGAGGCGTTGGTTTTACGGTGGAACATGGACTCGCCACAGAACACCTGACCCACGGCCAGGCCATACAGGCCACCTATCAGGCGACCATTGTCCCAGACCTCGAAGGAGTGGGCATGACCCAGGTGGTGCAGCTCCTGGTAGGCCAGACGTATCTCTCCGGTTATCCAGGTGCCGGGCTGATCTTTTCGCGGCATGGCGCAACCGGCCATCACATCGGCAAAGGCTCGGTCGATGCTGAAAGTCCAATCCTGTTTTTTCAAATACTTGCGTAGACTACGGGAGATATTGATGCTGCCAGGAACAAAGACGGCGCGGGGATCCGGAGACCACCAGAGAATGGGGTCATGGGTATTGAACCAGGGGAAAATGCCCTCGTAATAGGCGTTGAGTAACCGCCTGGGATGCAGGTCGCCGCCAATGGCCAATAGGCCGTTGGGATCCGTCAACGCCAGCTCAGGCGACGGGAAAGGATCCAACTCATGATTTAAGAAAGACAGTAGGTTCACAATTGCGTATGATTCTGCTCAGGGCCTTCTTATAAGTTAGCGGAAAAACAGCTATGTGGAAACTGATACTGAATGCAATGCTGCTGCTCTCATTGTCCCTCGCAGCGGGAACTCATACCCTCTATGCCGGTTATGACAGAAACCAGGCTCAGCCGGTTGAAAAAGTGCTCTACGGTCAGGTGGAGTCGGTACGAAAAATCACCGAGAAACAGCTGATGGAAGACAGAAATCGCGGCTGGAAAACCTTCGGTGGTGCCTTGCTCGGTGGCGTGATTGGTCATCAGTTCGGTGGCGGTAGTGGTCAGGATGTGGCGACTGTACTGGGTGCTCTGCTCGGCGCCGGCATTGGTCATCAATATGGTGACAGCAGTTACTATCGTGAACTCAAGTTGGTGGAGTTGATGATACGTCAGGAAGATGAAACCCAGGTGATGATCATACAGGATGAAGATCCCGGCATGACCTTCAAGGTAGGCGATGAAGTGCGGGTGGTTTATCTGCAGGGCAGCGTCCGGGTCGACCTGGCGATGTGATTTGACTATGTGAATTGACTATGTAAGCTTTGAACCAATAATAGATAAAACAAAGGCGCCTCTCGGCGCCTTTGTTTTGGATGGAGTAATTAAAAACCGCGAGGCAGTTTGTGATTACCGGCTGCCAGTTTTTCACGCCACAGCTCTTTGGGGGTCTTGCCCCCCTGGCTACCGGCTTTGGCAGGCGCAACCTGTTTGGGTTTTGCCTTTGAGGCTGGCTTTGCTGCAGGCTTGGCCGCCTTGGGTTTTTCCTGCTTGGCTTCAGCCTTGGCCGGTTTGGTGCTATCTGCCAACATCTGTTCCAGTTCAGCGAAACGAAGTGATTTACCGCCATCGATTTTGTACCAGCTGCCATTTTGTTCAATGGTCACTGCTTTGCCCTGTTGTTCACTGAGAGCTTGCTGCAGTGTGCTGATAACTTCTTCTTTGGTCAGTTTTGCCATAATCATAACCTGTTTATTTTTAGAGTTACTTGAAGGTTTGCGATAATTTTATAAGTCAAAGGCCGGAAATGTCCAATTTGCCGGCCAAAAAGCAGCAAACTTGTGCCCAAGGGCGCAGCTTTTGGCCGCTTTGGGCGCTGAAACCGGCAATTAGGCTTAAATGTTGTGACCTCAATCCTTGGGCTCGCTGTGCTAGAATGGCGCCATATATCTGCAACTGAATCGACAGGGAACCCTATGAAAAGAGAGGAACTCAGACAATATCTGGGCGAGTTTTTACAACTGGACAAGTTTCGTGATTATGCCCCCAACGGTCTGCAGGTCGAGGGCAAGGCCGAAATTCGCAAAATAGTCACAGGTGTAACCGCTTGTCAGGCATTGATTGACCGGGCTGTTGAAGCCGGAGCCGATGCCCTATTGGTGCACCATGGTTTCTTCTGGAAGAATGAGCCCGAAGTGTTGACCGGAATGAAACAGCGCAGGATCAAGAGCTTGCTGCTTAACGACATTAACCTGTTCGGCTATCACTTGCCGCTTGATGCCCATCCGATGCTTGGCAATAACGCCGAATTGGGCCGGGTGCTTGGGGTCATTGAGCCGGAGGCGGTAGAAACCGTCGCCCAGGGTTTGCTTTGGCAAGGAGTGCTTGACTCACCCATGACAGCCAAAGACTTGAGTGCCTTGCTTGAGCAGCGTTTGGGGCAGGCGCCTCTGCATCTGGATGGCGGTGAAAGAAGCATACAAAAACTGGCCTGGTGTACGGGCGGCGCCCAGGATTATATCGATGCCGCAGCGGCCTTGGGGGTAGATGCCTTTATCAGCGGTGAAGCCTCAGAGCGTACCTTTCACAGCGCGGTCGAGCAGGGGATCCATTATTTCGGCGCCGGTCACCATGCCACCGAGCGGTTTGGCATCAAGGCGCTGGGGGAGCATCTGGCACGGGAGTTTGAGCTGGAGCACGAGTTCATTGATATTCCCAATCCGGTATAACTATCAAGGGAATAGGAAAAGGCCGCGATTGCGGCCTTTTTGATATGGGATAGATGCTACAAGAGTCTTATTTGACTCTCATGCCGGGTTGAGCACCTTCATGGGGCTCGAGAACCCAGAGATCCTTGCCACCCGGGCCTGCGGCCAGCACCATGCCTTCAGACAGGCCAAAGCGCATCTTGCGAGGAGCCAGGTTGGCCACCATTACTGTCAGTTTGCCTTCGAGATCTTCCGGCGCATAAGCCGACTTGATACCGGCAAATACCTGACGGGTTTCGCCACCGAGATCCAGCTGTAACTTCAGCAGCTTGTTGGCTTCAGGGACATGTTCGGCCTTCTTGATAAGTGCAATCCGCAGATCCAGCTTGGCAAAGTCGTCAAACTCTATGGTTGGGCTGATAGGGTCATCCGCCAATGGGCCGCGGGCCTTGGGCGTATCCTCGGTTGCCTTGAGGCTTTCCTTGGAGGCTTCCACCATGGCATTCACCTTATCGAGCTCGATGCGTTGCATCATAGGCTTGAACGGGTTGATTTGGTGACCGGCCATATCCAGTGCCAAGCCGCTCCAGCTGAGCTCCAGCTTGAGGAAGGCCTCAACATCGGCGGCCAGGCGTGGCAGTACCGGCTTGAGATAAGTCACCAGAATACGGAACAAATTCAGCGCCACCGAGCATACCTGATGGGCGCGGGCCAAGGTTTCTTCGTTTTTCACCAACTGCCAAGGAGCTTCATCGGCAACGTAAGCGTTGGCGACATCGGCCAGCGCCATGATTTCACGCATCGCCTTGCCGTATTCGCGGCCTTCATACAGCTCGGCGATCAGTTCCTGTTTGGCCAGGAAGGACTCGGCCAGGCAGTTGTCTTCTACTTTAGCCAGTTTGGCGTCAAAACGCTTGACGATAAAGCCGGCGGTACGGCTCGCCAGGTTAACCAGCTTACCGACCAGATCTGAGTTGACTCTGGCGGCAAAGTCTTCCAGGTTCAGGTCCAGATCGTCAATGCGGCTGGAGAGCTTGGCGGCGTAGTAGTAGCGTAGATACTCGGGATCCAGATGATCCAGGTAAGTACGGGCCTTGATAAAGGTGCCCTTGGACTTGGACATCTTGGCGCCGTTGACAGTGACATAGCCGTGGGCATAGACACTGCTTGGCTGACGGTAGCCGGCGCCTTTGAGCATGGCTGGCCAAAATAGGCTGTGGAAATAGACAATGTCTTTGCCGATGAAGTGATACACCTCGGCCTTTGAGTCGACATTCCAGAACTCGTCAAAGTTCAGCTCCGGGCGCTTGTCGCAGAGGTTCTTGAATGAACCCATGTAGCCCACAGGTGCATCGAGCCAAACATAGAAGTATTTGCCCGGCGCATCGGGGATTTCAAAGCCAAAGTAGGGCGCATCACGGGTGATATCCCACTGCTGCAGGCCTTGCTCGAACCATTCATCCAGTTTGTTGGCCATTTCACTCTGCAGTGAACCTGAATGGGTCCACTCTTTGAGCATGGTTTCAAAGGCGGGCAGATCGAAGAAGAAGTGCTCTGTCTCTTTCATGACAGGTGTGGCACCTGAGACTGCCGAGCGCGGATTGATCAGCTCGGTTGGGCTGTAGGTGGCGCCACAGGCGTCACAGTTGTCGCCGTATTGGTCTTCAGACTTACACTTGGGGCAGGTGCCCTTGACGAATCTGTCCGGTAGGAACATGGACTTTTCCGGATCGAACAGCTGGGAAATAGTCTTGCTCTTGATATAACCGTTGTCGCGCAGTTTGAGGTAGATCTCACTGGCCAGCTGGCGGTTCTCTTCGCTGTGGGTGCTGTGATAATTGTCAAAGGCAATATTGAACTCGGCAAAATCCTGCTGATGCTCTTGATTGACCTTGGCGATCATCTCTTCGGGTTGGATCCCCATCTGCTGAGCCTTGAGCATGATAGGTGTACCGTGGGCATCATCGGCACAGATATAATGACACTCATGGCCACGAAGTTTTTGGAAGCGGGACCAGATATCTGTCTGTATGTACTCGAGCATGTGGCCCAGGTGAATGGGACCGTTGGCATATGGAAGCGCGCTGGTAACAAGGATTTTACGTTGTGTAGTTGCCATCTTTTCTCTGTTAAATCTAGGCCCTGAAAGAATGGCATAGATACTAACCGATTAATCTGGCTTTTTCATCAAAACCTGACATGAGTGTGTTAATTCTACTCTAATATTTACGGCATTATCTGATACACTTGGCCAAATTTATCAAAAGGGGATTGCGTTTTGTCTTCTGCTTCTCAGGACTATCGTCTCAGTGACGATCTGCTCGGTCCGGTTCTTGCCATTCTCAATGCGTTTCAGGATCCATACCTGGCCCAGGGTTTAGTCGATGCCGGTTGTATTCGTAAGTTGGATTTGGATGGTAAAAGGCTGCTGCTGACCATCTTGTATCCATATCCTTGTCAGACCCAATATCGCGACACAGTGATCGCGCTGACCAATGAATTGTCCAAGCTCGATGCCATCGACGAGGTGGAGTGTGAGATTGGCTTTGAGCCTTTCAGTTACTCGGCGCTAGGCAATATTGCGCCTATTCCCAATGTGAAGCAGGTGATTGCCGTTGCTTCCGGCAAGGGCGGCGTGGGCAAGTCAACCACAGCGGTTAACCTGGCCTTGGCCCTGGCGGCCGAAGGCGCCCGGGTGGGTATTCTGGATGCCGATATCTATGGCCCTTCCATTCCTCTGATGCTGGGGATCCCGACATTCAGACCCGTTTCCCCTGATGGTGTGCATATGACAGCCGCCACGGCTCACGGTATCAGCGCCCAGAGCATAGGTTTCATGCTGACCGATGATCAGGCCGCGGTATGGCGTGGCCCCATGGCCGCCGGCGCTCTGGCGCAACTGCTCAACGAAACCCAGTGGCCTGAGCTGGATTACCTGATGATTGATATGCCTCCGGGCACGGGGGATATCCAACTGACCCTGTCACAAAAAGTGCCGGTCAGCGGCGCCGTGATAGTCACAACGCCTCAGGATATCGCCCTGGCCGATGCCAAGAAAGGCATCACCATGTTCCAGAAGGTAAATATCCCTGTGGTCGGAATTGTGGAGAACATGAGCTTCCATCTCTGTCCTGCCTGTGGCCATAAAGAGCATCCTTTCGGTACTCACGGCGGCAACAAGATAGCCGAGCGTTATCAAGTGCCTTTGCTGGGCGCCTTACCTCTGCATATCAATATCCGTGAGGATATGGATAACGGTGAGCCGACTGTGGTGGCCGCGCCTGAGGGTGAAGTCGCCGCCATTTACCGGGATATCGCCCGCCGTGTGGGTGCCCAACTGGCAAAACAAAAGAATCACAGCAGTATTTCAATCGCAATAGCAGATGATGAGTAAGGTTTTAGCAGCATGAATTCGCCACAGTGTGTCGTTATCGGGATAGCAGGGGCTTCGGCGTCAGGTAAAAGTTTGATCGCCAAGACCATATTTGAAGAGCTATGCCGAGACTTAGGGACAGATCAGATAGGGGTTATCAACGAAGATGCCTACTATCGGGATCAGAGCCATATGTCCATGGACGAGAGGGTCAAGACCAACTATGACCATCCCAAGGCGTTGGACCATGAACTGCTCGGTACTCACCTGGTAGCGCTCAAGCAGGGGCAAGCAGTGGATATTCCCTGCTATAGCTACGCCGAGCATACCCGCACCAGTGATACCTTGAAGATGACCCCTAAAAAGGTCATTATTCTCGAAGGTATTTTGCTGCTGACCGACCCTAAGCTGCGTGAACTGATGGATGCCAGCGTGTTTATGGACACGCCGCTGGATATCTGTCTGCTGCGGCGTCTGACCCGTGATGTGGCCGAGCGTGGCCGCACCATGGAGTCTGTTATCAGCCAGTATCAGAAAACGGTAAGACCCATGTTTCTGCAGTTTATCGAACCCTCAAAGCAGTATGCCGACATCATAGTGCCAAGGGGCGGCAAGAACCGGATTGCCACCGATATTCTCAAGGCCAGAATCCAGCATTTGCTGGCGAAATAACCACAATTATCCAGGGAGCTAGAAGGCGAGATGCGATTAACTGATATCGAAATTGAACAATGTCTGGACGAGGGCAGCATAGTCATAGATCCCCGTCCCGGCATAGAGGCCATCAGTGGCGTGAGTGTTGATGTGCGTCTGGGTCACCAGTTTCGGGTGTTCAAGGATCACACTGCGCCTTATATAGATCTCAGTGGCCCCAAGGCCGAAGTGCAGGCCGCACTGGATAGAGTGATGAGCGAGCAGATAGATATTGCCGATGGCGAAGCCTTCTTTCTGCATCCGGGCGAGCTGGCATTGGCGGTGACCTATGAGAGTGTTCATCTGCCTTCCGACATAGTCGGCTGGCTCGATGGCCGCTCATCACTGGCGCGTCTGGGCTTGATGGTGCACGTGACCGCGCATCGTATCGATCCGGGCTGGCAGGGGCGAATCGTGCTCGAGTTTTACAACAGCGGTAAATTACCGCTGGCACTTCGTCCCATGATGACCATAGGGGCACTGAACTTTGAGCGCCTGGCCCGCCCTGTGGCCAGACCTTACAACACCCGCAAGAACGCCAAGTATCGCGATCAGCAGGACGCGGTCGCCAGTCGGATCAGCCAGGACTGAACCCTGGATTGCGCATGACAGGCGTCTGGGTTCAGGGCAAAGAGCAGGATAGCGTTTGCGTTCGCGATCGGGGCTTTACCTATGGTGATGGCCTGTTTGCGACCATGGCGGTGGATGCCAGGGGGCAAATAGCCTTTCTGACTGAACATCTTGCCCGCTTGACTCAGGGGGCGCTGCGCTTGGGTTTTGTCTGGCAAGCATCGGATGCCTTGCGCTCAAGCCTCAAGCGCATCGCCGTCGCCAATCCCCACTGCTGCCTTAAGTTGCAGCTCACCCGGGGGGAGGGCGGCCGTGGTTATACGCCGCAGGTAGGCGCTTTAGTCACCGAAGTCATCAGCCTGGCGCCATTGCCGGCGCATTACCCAGATTGGCAGCAAAAAGGGATTGCCCTCAAGACCTCGTCCATCAGGCTTGGCAAACAGCCTAGGCTTGCCGGTATTAAACATCTCAACCGTCTGGAACAGGTGCTTATCAAGGCGCAGCCATTGCCTGAAGGCTTTGATGATTGGCTGGTACTGGATTGCGACGATTTACTGCTCGAATCCTCAATGGCCAATCTGTTTCTGCTGCTGCCCAATGAACAAGGTAAACTGACGGCGTATTCACCGGCCATGAATTACTGCGGTGTCTCCGGAGTGATGCGACAGCAGTTGATCGTGGCCTTGCTCGATCAGGGCATTGATGTACAGCTGTGCCCTATCAACACAGAGATGCTGCAACGGGCGCGGCACCTCTTTATCAGTAACAGCCTGTTGGGTTTGGTCGATGTTATTGCTGTGGATCAGCGCAGCTTTGAACTCTGGCCCGGCAGCACACCTCTTCGCAAGGCACTTGCTATCCAATTATGAAAAAATGCTTAGTTGCGGCCCTGGCCTTTGTGTTTACCCTGATGACTCTGGCGCTGGGCGTCGGCTTTTGGGGTTACAACGAACTCAACCGCTTTGCGGCCACCGAGCTGAAACTGGACGAACCCAGAGAGCTGCTGCTGAAACGAGGCACCTCCTTTTACCAGTTGGGGCAAGAGCTGCAAAATCAGCAGCTGTTGGAGTTTGACTGGCACTGGAAGCTCTGGGGTAAGCTTTACCCGCAGATGACTGCTATTCGCAGCGGTCTCTACCAGATTGAACCCGGCGATACACCTGTGTCTTTGCTGGAGCGGCTGGTGGCCGGTGAGGAGAAGACATTCACCCTGACGCTGGTAGAGGGCAAGACTATTCGCGAGTGGCAAGCGTATCTGCAGACCTTGGCGCATCTCAAGGTCAGCGACAAGCCGTTTATCGATGTGCTCGAAGCCCAAGGGGATAGCAGCGGCTTGCCTGAAGGCAAGTTTTTCCCGGATACCTATCAGTATCGTGCCGGCACTGAGCTCAATACCCTGTTGACCCAAAGCTTTATCAAGATGCAGCAACAACTGGAGAGTATCTGGCAGCAGCGGGATCAGAGCATTCCGCTCAAGAGTCCCTATGAACTCTTGATCCTGGCCTCCATCATAGAAAAGGAAACCGGCCTGGCAGAGGAGCGCGGCAAGATAGCGGCGGTATTTGTCAATCGCTTGAAAAAACGCATGCGCTTGCAGACAGATCCCACAGTCATTTACGGCATGGGTGAGCGCTTTGATGGCAATATCACCCGTAAAGATCTGCACGAAGAAACGCCATTTAACACCTACCGTATTTTTGGACTGCCGCCGACACCTATTGCCGCGCCCGGGCGGGAAGCCTTGCTGGCGGCCGCACACCCGGAAGCCGTGGAGTACCTCTACTTCGTTTCCCGCAATGACGGCAGTCATGTATTTTCCCGTACACTGGCCGAACATAACCGCGCCGTGAACCAGTATCAGAGAAAGAGATAATGCCACAAAAAGCCACTGCAAAATTTATCGTTATTGAGGGCCTGGAAGGCGCCGGTAAGTCCAGTGCCATCGCATTGGTACGAGACTTTATCGAAAAACATACCGGCAAGGCACCTGTCTGTACCCGTGAGCCGGGTGGCACCCCGTTGGCGGAGAAGATCCGCGACTTGGTGAAGGTGGCAGATGCAAGCGACCCTCTGTGTGATGAATCTGAATGCCTGCTGCTGTATGCCGCCAGGGCGCAACTGGTGGCCCGAGTGATCAAGCCGGCGCTGGCCGAGGGCAGTTGGGTGCTCGGCGACAGACACAACCTGTCGTCCCTGGCTTATCAGGGCGGTGGTCGGGGGTTGATGCCCTTGGTCAGCGCGGTCAGCGCCGCCACCCTTGGGGATTTTAAACCAGACTTGACCCTTTATCTCGACATAGAGCCAAGCCTTGGGCTAACCCGCGCCGCCAACCGTGGTGAGCTGGATCGAATCGAGCAGCAGGGACTGGCCTTCTTTGAACGCACCCGTGCCACCTATCTGAGCCTGGCACAACAGGACGACAGCATAGCGGTTATCGACGCCAGTCAGAGCATGGCCGAAGTGCATAAAGATATTCTGGCTGTGTTGCAAACCAAAGATTGGTAAGCACGCGGCATAAGGAGTGATGAAGATGGACATGCCCTGGTTAAGTGACGCCAAAGCCCGTTTTATGCAGCAACTGCACTCGGCTCAGATGCCTCATGCGTTACTGCTGGGGCTTTCCCAAGGCTATGGCGGCATGAAGCTAGCCGAAGAGATAGCCGCGGCGGCCCTGTGCAGCGAACCCACAGCTCGGGGAGAGTGCGGTCATTGCAAGAGCTGCCAGCTGGTGCTCGCCGGTAACCATCCCGATTTTCATCTTCTCGAAGCCGATGGTAAACAGATAAAAGTGGATCAGGTGCGGGCGCTTTGTCAGGACCTGACCTCCACGGCCCAGCAAGGTGGGCGGCGCGTGGCGCTTATCGCCCAAAGTGAGCGCCTCAATCAAGCAGCGGCTAATGCCCTGCTGAAAACCCTGGAAGAGCCGGGGCAGGGGACGCTGATTATTCTACAGACCGACAGCACCGCCGGGCTGCTGCCGACCATATCCAGTCGTTGTCAGAGAGTGCAGGTAAAACTGCCGAACAATAGTGCCATTCAGTCCTGGCTGGCGCAGCAATTGCCGCTGCCGGCCGATGTTACCTGGTGTTTGCCCGTCGTCGGCGGGCCGCTAAAGTTGGCAGAGGTTTTGCAGTCTGACAGATACCAGACCTTATTGGATTATCGCCGCGATTGGCGCGCCAGTTTGTTAACGGGCCATCTGTGTGCTAGTTTGTTAACAGTAGGTGAAGAACAAATCTCTGATGTACTTAGAGTTTTATACTTGGTGTTACATAGAGAGCTGTTAACCACCGAAGGGGAGGACCCCTTGCTGCGGGCGCGAATAGCGACCCTGGCTGCCAAGGTGATGGATACCTGTAATCGTCTGAGCCAGATGCCGAGTGTCAACTACTTGGCGCTTTGCCAGAATTATGTCTTAGAATATAAGAGACTGAAAACTTAAAAAGTATCCTATGGTCGATCTGACAGTGAATTTTGACACCCTGCACCAGTTGTATCGTGCTTATATGCCTTTTATTCAGCCAGCGGGCCTGTTTGTGGCAACTACCGAGGGACATTTCCTCGGTCAGGAGATCCAGATAGGTTATCGTTTGCCGGGCTCGACTCATGTCAATGAGTTTCAGGGGGTCGTGGTGTGGATCAACCCGCTCGGTGCTTCCGGAGGACGCCCGGCCGGAATAGGGGTTAAAATTCTCTCGGATCCCGAATCCCACAAGCATCATATCGAAAAACTCCTCTCCAGAGAGCTGGCATCGGGTGATTTGACCTGCACTATGTAGGGCGCTATCCTTGCCGTCCTTTTCAATTGTGGGTGGATTTCCAAGTGTTAGTTGATTCCCATTGCCATCTCGATCGCCTCAAAGCCGCGCCGGATCCCGAAAGCCTTAGTCAGTTGCTCGATGCCGCCAAAGCTCGGGGGGTAGACTATTTTCTTTGTGTCAATGTCCGGCAAAAAGGTTTTGCAGAGATGAAGGCCAAAGTCGCCGGGTTTGAGCAGGTGTTCCTGTCATCCGGGGTGCATCCTTTGGATGTGAAAGAGGGATTGGATCTCAATGAACTCAAGAGTTATGCCGCCGACCCGAAAGTCGTGGCCATTGGCGAGACTGGGCTGGATTATTTCTATACCGATGATACCAAGGCCTTGCAGCAACAATGCTTTGAGCAGCAAGTGGCACTGGCCAGAGAAGTGGCCAAGCCTTTGATTGTTCACACCCGGGATGCCAGAGAAGACACCATAGCCATACTGAAGAACGGTGGCGCCGAACAGTGCGGCGGGGTACTGCACTGCTTTACCGAGAACTGGGAAATGGCCAAGGCGGCGATGGATCTGGGCTTTTATATTTCGGTTTCCGGTATCGTCAGCTTTAAAAATGCCGGTGAGCTAAGAAGTGTTATCCGTAAAATCCCCAAAGACAGGTTGCTGGTCGAAACCGATTCGCCTTATCTGGCACCCGTGCCTCATCGGGGAAAAGAGAATCAGCCGGCCTTTGTTCGTGATGTCGCCGAGTTTGTTGCCGAGCTCAGAGGTGAGTCCTTTGAAGAGTTGGCCCAGTACACCACAGACAACTTTTTTACCCTGTTCAAGGATGCGGCCAAACTTGCGGCAAGATAGGGCGGAGGCTTAGGGATATCCAACCACTGGTCATCTGCCATAAAAGCTGCAGATAAAAAAAGGCCCAAAACTATTCCAATTGTTTTGGGCCTAGGGGAATGGCTCATGGTTGAGCCGTGCGCTAATGTTGAGATCCGACAGGATTGGCTATCTCTGACTAAATATTAGCCGAACGCCGATAAAAGAGGTATTTGGCCGGCAGATTTGTTAGCACTAATTAATATAAGATATAACAAAAATAGAGGTCGATTTAAGTAAGGGCACTTAAAAGAATGACTTAACAAGCCACTCTTTTAAGCATTCAGGCGAGTTTAATCGAAGGCGTGTCTGCAGCGGCGTTTACCCAATGCTTTCAGGACGGCCAAGGCTTTCAGGATAGGCAGATCTTGTCTTTGACCAGCTCCCGCGGCAGGTTGTTCTTCAGCCGGTTGCCCAGATGTTTACCCAACCCCAGCACTTGCCCGCCCCAGGTCAATACCAGCTCACCACGGGCTTTTTCACTGCCATCCAGCGCGATATCCCGGCCCATCAGATAAGCCTGAGCCTCAGGCTCTGTAACTTCATAACCCTTGTCGGCGGTTACTCCCAAGGCCATTAAGGCTTCATGACGCAGTTTCAACCCATGCTTACTGTCATCGGCGAGCTTAAGACCGATACGCTGATAACGCATCTTGCCGATAAAGGGCTCAAAGCCGCAGGGAAACAGCCAGTACTCCTGATCCCGGATCCAGAGGCTGCCGTCGGGAAGCGTTTTGCCGAGCAACCGCTGCAGCTCGGCGGCGATGGCCTGTTGCTGTTTGGCACTGGCGAGACTGAAAGGAAACTGCTTTTGCTGTTTGGGTTCATCACTTTCGCGCGCCACTGAACTCAGTTTACGCACCTTGGCAACAAAGAAACCTTCGCTGTCATAGATTTGCGGCCAAATATGCAAGAAGCCCTCGGCAGAGCAGGCTTTTTCCGCCCCGGCAAACAGTGATTCAAGTGACTCAAAGGCCACCGCAGCGCCATATTTTTGCTTAAGGTGTTGCAGTACGGCCTGGTTTTCCTGGCTGTTGAGGGTACAGGTGGAGTACACCATTACCCCGCCAGGCTTAAGTGCCAGAAAGGCGGAATCTATCAAATCCCTCTGGGTGGCGGCAATGTCGGCTATCTCCTGTGGATCCCAGTGTTTGAGGGCATCCGGATCCTTGCGTACCGTGCCTTCACCGCTACAGGGGGCATCGAGCAACACGGCATCCATGGATTCATACTGGTATTGGCCGAACACCCTGGCATCGAAGTGGGTCAGGGCCGTATTGCTGACCCCCATTCTCTGCAGATTGGCATGCAGCACTTTGACGCGGCTGGAGGAGTATTCGTTGGCGATCAGCGCGCCTCCATTGGCCATCATGGCCGCCATTTGTGTGGTCTTGGAGCCCGGCGCCGAGGCCATATCCAGCACCAGCTCCATTCCCGGCTCCAGCAGCGCCATGGGCGGCAGCATGGAGCTGGCCTCCTGAATGTAAAACAGCCCTTGCTGATGTTCGACACAATTTCCGGGTTGGCTATCGCCCGCCTGATACCAAAATCCCTCAGGGCACCAGGGAATGGTTTCGAACTGCCAGCCTTTGGCCCGCATTCTCGAGAGGAATTCATCGACGCTGATTTTGAGGGTGTTGACCCGCAAGGCGGCTCTCAGTGGTAAGCTGCAAAAGTGAATAAAATCCTCGAGCTTGAGATGTTCTGGCAGATCCTTGGCGATACTGTTGATAAAATTCTGATTTAATTGAACCATAAACAAAAAGGGTGACCCCGGGATGGCGGCAGTATAGCACACTCGGGCGCGGCGACTGTGGGGTGTTTTAGGTGTTGAACCGGGTTTGGAGTCTGTTCTTTATTATCGCGCTGGGAGCGATTTTGCTGCGTTTGATGAGCGGCGATGCGACTGTTCTCAATGAGTCTGTCACGGCGATGTTTGACAGCGCCAAATTGGCCGCCGAAATAGCCCTGGGATTGATTGGGGTGTTGACCCTGTGGATGGGGCTGATGCGTCTTGGGGAAAAAGCCGGAGTGGTTGCAGCCATTGCCTGGGTATTTGAGCCGCTGCTCAGCAAGTTGATGCCGGAAGTGCCAAGAGGCCACCCCGCCTATGGCAGCGTCACCATGAACCTGACCGCCAATATGCTGGGGTTGGACAATGCCGCCACACCATTGGGACTTAAGGCGATGGCAGATTTGCAAAGCCTGAACCCCGACAAGAAGACCGCCACCAATGCCCAAATTCTGTTTTTGGTGCTCAATACCTCTTCCGTGACTTTGGTACCCGTGACGGTTTTTTTGTACCGGGCGCAGCAAGGGGCTGCTGATCCTGCCGACATTTTCCTGCCTATTTTACTCTCTACCCTGGGCTCGACCCTGGCGGGTTTGAGTGTGGTGGCGCTGGTGCAAAGGATACGCTTGCTGGATTGGGTGGTGCTGGGTTATGGCACAATACTGCTCGGCGGTCTCAGTGCCGGTGTGATGTACCTGTTGACCCTGGGAGCCGAGCGGATCGGCGAAGTCTCCGCCATGTTGGGGAACGGTTTGCTGCTGGGGATCATCTTTGCCTTTGTGTTGGTGGCGCTGCTTAGGCGGGTGGCGGTTTACGATGAATTTATCGAAGGCGCCAAGTCGGGGTTTGAACAGTCGGTGCGGCTCATTCCTTATCTGTTGGCCATGCTGCTGGCGATAGCCTTACTGCGCGCCTCCGGCGCACTGGATTATCTACTCGGGGTTATTGCCGCTTTGGTGGGCCACCTGGGGATGGATGGCCGCTTTATCGATGCCTTGCCAACCGCCCTGATGAAGCCTTTGAGCGGCTCAGGCGCCAGAGCCATGATGCTGGAAACCATGGCCCATTACGGCGTCGATTCTTTTGCCGGCAGGCTGGCGGCCATTTTCCAGGGCAGCACAGAAACCACTTTTTACGTGCTGGCAGTGTATTTTGGTGCCGTCGGTATCCGCAATGGCCGCCACGCACTGGCTTGTGGCTTGTTTGCCGATCTGGCGGGTATCTGCACTGCTATCGCCGTGTGCTATTGGTTTTATGGCTGAGGTGAAACATAGGTAGGATCACAAACTTAAAAATCGGGGCTCAGATGAGCCCCGTTTGGGTTTTATGGCTGGCTGAGTCTTGGGCGCCAGTTGAGCCAGTCGCGCTCGGGTTTGTCATGAAGTGGCATCAGGCTCTGGTTTTCAAGCGGTTTGCTGCTTTGATTGTCGAGCTCAGTGACCACTCCTATGCCGCCGGCGAGTATGGTTTCCAATGAGCCGGTTTCGATTTGGGCTCCGGAAAACAGCCCCAAATCGACCCGAATACCGGACAAGTCGTAGAACCTGCTGCTCTGGTTGATAAGATGCCGATAAGGCGCAGCAATCTGGGTCTGGATCCAGACTTCATCGCCCTTGGGCGCCAGTCTATAGCTGGTTACATCGCCAATTTGAATGCCGCGAAAGAAGATCCCTGTGCCTATGTTGACCGAGCCCAGGCTGGTCTTGCTCAACACCAGCTGCAGCGCATCGGCCTCTGGGGCAATCGCCGTGTGTACTTTGCCATTGAACTGCCGGCTCGCTTTGGTGGCCTGGCCGGGAAGAGCGCTGATATAGGCGCCGGTCAGCAGGGTTTCCGGCGCCTTTATGCCCTTAAGGGATATTTCGGCATTGACCAGGCTGTAGCGACTGTCGCTTTTGAGAAACGGCTCGGCATAGCGGCCATAGAGAAAGGCACTGAGTTGCTGGCTGTTGAGATCGTCACTCAAGGTTACCCGGGTGACTTCACCTATCTGATGGCCCTGATAGCGGATAGCGGCACCTGGTTTGATAGTGGCACTGGCCGGGAAACTCAGCTCAATGGCAACGGCCTGATTGCGCGCCAGTGACTCGGAGGTATAAAGCTGCTTATTGTTGGGCTCGCCTTGTTCCAAAAAGCCCAAACTGATACTGCCCTTGATGGCACCGGCCAGCGGCGCGACATCCAGCTTGACTCCCGAAAGTCCGGCATCGATTGACACCGCCTGATTGCGCCAAAACACGGCATTGGGTTTGAGTAGGGGCGCAAAGGTATGGTCTATGGCGAGCGCAATGGCAAATCTGTCATCCTGGCTCTGCCAGCTGACCTGTTTCACCTGTCCTATCTGCATCTTCTTGTAGTAGACAGGTGCGCCCGGGCTCAAGTCGGCGCCATCATCGCTGTAGAGCTGCCATTTTAGCTGCTCCATGCCTTGGTAATAGTGGCCGGCCTCGGCACTCGAGGCAAACAGCGGCAACGGCTTGGAAAGATCCGCGCCCTTGCGGCTTTGGCCGCGTCTTAAGCTGACACTGCCCTTGGTGAGGGTCGTAAAATCGCCGCTCTTGAGGCTGACTCCGTCCAGTGAGGCGTTGAAGTCCAGCGCGGCTTCGGCGATGAAGTCACTGCCTTGAGTCAGCAACGGGGCAAACTCGGGCAACACCTCGGCCTGGTACTCTACCGAATTAAAGTCCTGACTCAGGGTAACTGAAGTGACCTTGCCTATGGCGATCTTCTTGTACCTCAGCTCGGCATCTGGGCTGATGCCGGGGTTTTCATCGGCTCTAAGCGTTATCTTTAGCGCCTTGGCCTTGCTGAGATCCGGCGCCTGCTCGGCCAAGGCGTAACGGGTCTGGGCCTCGCCCGTACCCGGGAGAAAGGCGATGGCATCGCCGCTCAGCAATCGGCCCGGGTGTTTTATGCCGGACAGTGACAGCTCGGCGCCTTCACGCCAAAATTGCGCCGTGCCGGTCAAAAGACTCGAGTAGGGGGCGTCCAGGCGGGCATGCAGCGCCACGCCGTCATCGGCCAGCACTATCTCTTCGATTTCCCCTATAGGCAAACCGCGGTAGAGAATGGGGCTGCCCTTGTTGAGGCCATCGGCGTTTTTTGCCGACAGGATAAAGCTGGCGCCGCCACTGGCTTCTGTTTCATTGTCATATAGGGTGAAACTATCGCCGTTTACTGCGTTCTTTGAGCTTTCGGGGGAATCAAAGTTGATGCCGCCGGCGAGTATCGCCGCCAGGCTCTCTGCGCTGACCTTAACGCCGGAAAGTGAGGCGTTGATCTCTATGCCGGAGACATTCCAAAAGCGGGAATCCTTCTTGACCAGATAGGCATATTGCTCCTGAATAAAGGCACTCAGCAGCAGCTTGTCACTGTTGTCGAGTCGATAGCTGACCACACTGCCAACAGGTACCTGGCGATAAAATACCGGAGAGCCCACATCCAGTGAGCCGAGGCGATCGGCGCTCAGTTCAACCACTAAGCCATCATTACTGGGCAGCACGGCCGGGGCAGAGCGCTCGGCCTCGTAGCTGTAACGTGAATCGCCGTCTCCGGGTTGAATACCTATATAGTTTCCCGAGAACAAGGCATCCAAACCTTCGACGCCTGTGATGGATGCTTTGGGGGTCACCAGCCAGAACTTGGTTTCATCCCTGAGGAAAGGCTCGGCGCGGTAGTCCATCAATACATCGACGTTCACACCCTGCAGCTCTTCATCGATGGAGATATCCACCACCTTGCCGACGGTCAGGCCCTGATAGCGCACCAGTGTCTTGCCCACATCCATACCACTGGCACTGGGGAAGTGGATCCGCACCTCAATGCCGGATTCCTTGATGCTCTTCAGCCCCAGCCAAGCGCCCAAGGCCAACGCCACTATAGGTAACAGCCAGATGGGGGAAAAAAGCTTCTTTTTGACTATTTTAGGCTTTTCGATTTGCGTCATCTTCTGTGTCCAGTTGATCCCAAAGTAAACGTGTGTCCAACACCTTGGCCGCAAGTTGGGTAAAGAGGATGACCAAGGCAAACGCAGTTGCTGCCGGCGCCGGCTTGGCGTCCAGCAATTGCCCCATATTAACCAGGGCAACGGTAATGGATATGACAAACAGATCCAGCATAGACCAGCGTCCAATCCATTCTATGATATGAAACCCAGCCATCAGTGGCCGTTTGGGGATAGGCAGGTTGAAACTGATCGCCGTCAGATAGAAAGCCAGGCCGATAATCTTCAGCCAGGGCACCAGAATACTGGCGGTAAAGACTATGATGGCGATGGGTAACATATCCGACTGTACCAGATGGGTGATGCCGGAAAAAATGGTGTCGTAGGTAACCTTGCCCTGTTTGGTGAGCATGGTAATGGGATAGATGTTGGCCGGGATTAACAAGATGGCTGCAGTGATCAGCAAGGCCCAGCTTTTTTGCAGACTGGTTTCGTCCCTTAGCCTGAGTGGGTTTTGGCAGCGGCTGCAGTACTCATCCTCTATCAGGTTGAGTTTCTTGCAGGCAGGGCAGGTGCACAGGCCCATGTCTTTGCCCTGGATCTGCTTTCTAGCTTTCATCGAGAAAACTCCACATATGCTCCAGGTTATATTCGCGCTGCAGGAAGAGAGTCACCAAAAACAGCATGGTAAAACAAAAGGTTCCCATGCCAAAGTAAACATCGGAGAAGTCGGACAACTGAAAGGCGGAAACCAGGAAACTGATCACATAAATTTCCAGCATGGTCATTTGCGACAGCAGGCCTTGCTTCTTGAGCAACCAGGTGAGAACCCCTCGCCAGAAGTGATGCTGCACCAGACCTGTCTTGATGATCAGTACTTGAACAAAAATCGACAGATTGAGTACTCCTGGGGCTATTACTGCCGCCACCAATACGGCAATCCCCACTATCCAATAACCTTGGTCAATTACCGCCAGGGCACCTTGGTATGCGGTCGTGGTTCTGACACTGCCGAGAAAGTGCATTTCCAATACAGGCAGCAGCATGGCGGGCAGATAAAACAGCAGGGCACTGATACATAACGCCAGCATGCCATTGATAGAACAATAGGGCGCATCATAAAGCGCTGTATGGCATCTGGGACAAAGCGCTCTGACGCCGGAGGGCAAGGCGCGTTTACTCACAGCCAAATCACAGGCGCGGCAGAGCACTAAGCTGCAGTCCGGTTTGTTGTCGCTTGGAGTATAAGCTTTCAAATGCTGGATATGTCCTGTTCTGGCCATGGTGACCCAAGCTTAGTCGTCAACACACTAACTGCGTTGCGCGTGGGTCCATTGGAGTTAATCGACAAAACAAACTCGCAAATACTATCAGAAAGAGCGCGTCTCTTGCATCTATAGCGCATTTTATGTCACTCTATGTACTGTATATTTAAACAGTGTGAGGAAGGTCATGGCCGTTATAACTCAGTACGTTGTGGTCAGAGAAGGGGTTGAGAAGATGACATTTACATCTAAGAAGGAGGCAGACGCCTACGATAAGATGCTCGACATCGCGGATAACTTAATCCCCTTTATTCAAGCCAGTGAATTGGAACTGGATGATAATACAGCGGAAAAACTTGCTTTTTATTTAGCTTCTCATAAAGATACACTGGCGAATCTGCTCAAGGGTGCCCCGGTAAAAGCACCGGCCCCCGCCAAGAGCAGTAAGAAGAAGACAGAACTAGAAAAGGCATAACCCGGGAATACAGATGAAAGCTCAGTTTTACGATACGCTCAACCGTCAGGTACAGGCACTGTTTGCCGGTGAAGACGATGTCATTTGTGCCATGGCCAATTTCTCAGCTTTGCTGAATGAACACCTTGAAGACATCAATTGGGTGGGTTTCTATCTGCTCAAGGGCGAGCAACTGGTGCTTGGGCCCTTTCAAGGGAAACTGGCCTGTACCCGAATTCCAATGGGCAAAGGGGTCTGTGGCACCGCGGCCGCCAAGGGCGAGACTCAGTTGGTTGAGGATGTACATCAGTTTGCCGGACATATCGCCTGTGATGCCGCCAGCAACTCGGAAATTGTGATCCCTGTTTACCAAAAGGGCGAACTGATTGCCGTGCTGGATATCGACAGTCCCAGCCTGTCGCGCTTCGATAAAGAGGATCAAACCGGGCTGGAGACCCTGGTGCAGAGTCTGGAAAAGTGCTTATTTGGTTAATTCCCGTACAATCTGCCACAATTGGTGGTCGCTTTAAGGCGCGTGCAGCTTATAATAGGCGGCCGCTTTGAGGGCCAAATGACCGTTTGTGGTGCTTGGCCGTATCAGGCTGAAATGTTAAGTTTTGTGTAATGCCTTTGGCAATGGCCGAATGCATGCTAATTTGTACGTTATCCCCCAAGGGGTTAACGAAGATGAACGACGCCGTGAGTACAGCAGACCTAACTGACCACTGACGTCCCCTGTTAACTGTGGAAGTAATGATGGAATCAACAGAAAAGTTGACCGACACCAACGCTATTCTGGCGTATTTGTATGAAACATTCCCTTTGTGCTTTATTGCCGAAGGAGAAACCAAACCACTGAAGATAGGACTGTTTCAGGATTTGGCTGAAAGGTTGGCTGATGATTCCAAAGTCAGTAAGACCCAACTTAGGGTCGCCCTGAGACGCTACACCAACAGTTGGCGTTATCTGAAGTGCATCAAGGAAGGCGCTCAGAGGGTGGATCTCGATGGTAACCCTTGCGGCGAACTGGACCCAGAGCATATTGAACATGCCAAGGCGACGCTGAAAGAGAGTCAGGAAAAAGCCAAGGCCCGCCGTGCTGCCGAGCCAGCCAAAGAAGGTGAAGCCAAAAAAGCCAAGCCTGCGCGTAAGCCTCGTCCTCAAGGGGACAAGCCCCGCAACGATCGCCCCCGCAGCGATAAAAAGGCGGCCCGTAAGCCTGGCAAGCCTGCCGCTCCAGCCGTGGAATTGGTACCAGCCGTATTGGAAGAGCTGAAACCTTCACAGCGAGTGAATGTCAAATTGGGTATGACACCGGTAGCAGGTGTGATCCTCGACATCAATAAAGAAGATGTTCACGTCCAACTGGATTCCGGCCTGTCAGTCAAGGTCCGCGTGGAACATATTCTGCTGTAAAATCATCAAATAGAAAGGAGTAACTTGCTGATGCGAAAATTTATTCTTGCTGCATCGATCGCCAGTGTCTTTATGGGATCCCAGGCGCTGGCTATCTCACCGGCAGTTCCGGTCAGCGAGTTACCCCATTTGCAACAGGAGCCGCAACACAAGGTTGCCAGTAAACGGATAACCGGCCTGTTCAGTCGCTCCCATTATCACAGATTCGATCTGGATGATGCCTTCTCGCAGCAGATCTTCAAACGCTTTCTTGAACAACTCGATTACCGCCGCAATGTATTGTTGCAGAGCGATATCGACAGTTTTAAGGTTTATGCCAATCAGTTTGACGATATGGTACGCAGCGGCGATCTGGAACCGGCGTACAAGATGTACGATCTGGTGCAGCAGCGCCGTTACGAGCGTTTTGCCTATGCCTTGAGTCTGCTCGACAAAGAGATGGACTTTAATCAGGCCGGCGATGCTTATGTCTTTGATCGTAAAGATGCCGCCTGGCCCAAAGACGAGGCCGAGCTCAACGAGCTGTGGCGTCAGCGGGTCAAGTACGATGCCCTCAACCTCAAGCTGACCGGTAAAGAGTGGCCGGAGATTGTTGATGTGCTGGGTAAGCGCTACAACAACGCCATCAAACGCTTGAAGCAAACCAACAGCGAAGACGTGTTCCAGGGGCTGATGAATGCATTTGCCCGCAGTGTCGAGCCGCACACCAGTTACCTGTCTCCCCGTAATGCCGAACGTTTCCAGATGGAGATGAACCTGAGCCTGGAAGGGATAGGCGCCGTATTGCAGATGGAAGATGACTACACAGTTATCAAGAGTCTGGTGGCCGGTGGTCCAGCTGCGCTGAGTGAGAAGCTGGCGCCTGAAGACAGAATTGTCGGTGTAGGTCAGGAAGGCAAGGAGATGGTCGATGTTATCGGCTGGCGTCTGGATGATGTAGTCGACCTGATCAAAGGCCCTAAAGGTAGCAAGGTGACTCTGCAGGTGCTGCCCAAGAAAGGCGGCTCCAATGCCAAACCCATCAATGTGACTGTGGTGCGGGACAAAATTCGTCTCGAAGACAGGGCGGCGACTTCCAAGATAGTCGAGCCGGAAACCGGTCCTTACGCTCAGCGTAAAATTGGTGTTATCCAGATCCCCGGCTTCTATATGGACTTATCCCGCGATGTGGCCAAGGAGTTGCAAACACTCAATGAAGCCAAGGTTGAAGGTGTGATTATTGACCTGCGTGGTAACGGTGGTGGCGCCTTGACCGAAGCGACTTTGCTTACCGGGCTGTTTATCGATCAGGGGCCTGTGGTGCAAATTCGTGACGCCAATGGTCGCATCAGCGAAAACCGCGACAACGATGGCAAGAGCTATTATGACGGTCCACTCACAGTGATGGTTGACCGTTACTCGGCCTCGGCATCGGAAATTTTTGCCGCTGCGCTGCAGGATTATGGCCGCGCCTTGATTATCGGTGAGTCTACCTTCGGTAAAGGCACAGTGCAGCAGCACAAGAGCCTTGGCCGTATCTACGACCTGTATGAAAAGCCGGTTGGCCATGTGCAGTACACCATAGCCAAGTTCTACCGTATTAATGGTGGCAGTACTCAGTTGAAAGGTGTGACTCCGGATATTCCGTTCCCCAGTGCGTTGGAGCCGGGGGAATATGGTGAGGCGGAAGAAGACAATGCACTGCCATGGGATAAGGTGCCTGTAGCCAAGTACCAGCCTTTGGGTGAAATCGGCGCAGAGATGGTCAGCAATCTTGCGAAACGCCACCAGAGCCGGATTAAGCAGGACGTCGAGTTCGGCTATATACTGCAGGACATAGGCGAGTTCAAGAAACACCATAAAGAGAAGAGTGTTTCTCTGGTGGAAAGTGAGCGCTTGGCCGAGCGGGATAAGGACGATCAGAAACAGTTGGCCCGCCTCAACGAACGTCGGGTTGACCATGGTCTCGAACCCTTGAAGTCTCTGGATGACGATGAAAATGTCTCCGAAGACGAGAAGAAAATCGAGACTCCGGATGCCTTCCTCGATGAAGCCGTCTATATCACTCTGGATATGGTGGACTATCAGAGATTGGCAAAAAACAGCGCAAATTGATGCTGGCTCCAGGAAACAAAAAACGCGCTGATTGCGCGTTTTTTGTTTGCTCCCAGCGCGAACAGAGGCAAGATCAGTCAACGAACTCAGCGACTGCCAGTGCCCAACGAATTAAGGATGACCTATGTCTGAAGCACAAACCATTTCCCCGCAACAACTGCAGGCCAAGCACCTGGCCGATTATCGTCCACCGGCGTTTTTGATCCCCGAACTGTCACTCTCATTTCAGCTTGAACCCAAGCAAACCCGAGTGACGGCCGTCAGCCGGGTAAAGCGCAACGGCAGTCACAATGAGCCTCTGCAGCTTGATGGTGACGAGCTGGAACTGGAGCAGCTGTTGGTCAATGGTGAACCGGCCGACTATCGCCTCGAGCCGGGTAAACTACTGCTTGAAACCGAACTCAACGAATTTGAATTGACTCTGGTGACTCGCATCAGCCCGGCCGATAACTCGGCACTGGAAGGCCTGTACATGTCCGATGGCGCCTATTGCACTCAGTGTGAGGCGGAAGGTTTCAGGCGCATCACCTATTTTCTCGACCGTCCCGATGTGCTGGCCAAATACCAGGTACGTATCGAAGCCGATAAGGCGTTTCCTTTCCTGCTCTCCAACGGCAACTTGCTGGAGAAAGGGGAGATGGCCGATGGTCGTCATTTCGCCGTCTGGCAAGACCCTTTCCCTAAACCCGCTTACCTGTTTGCCTTGGTTGCCGGTGACTTTGACCTGCTGGAAGACAGCTTTACCACCCGCTCCGGCAGAGAGGTCAAACTGCAGGTGTTTGTCGACAAGGGCAACCTGCACAAGGCCGGACACGCCATGGCTTCACTTAAAAAGGCGATGGCCTGGGACGAGTCACGCTTTGATCTCGAGTACGATCTCGATATCTACATGGTGGTGGCTGTGGACTTCTTCAACATGGGTGCAATGGAAAACAAGGGCCTGAATATCTTCAACACCAAGTATGTGTTGGCGGATAAAGACACGGCGACCGATGATGACTTTCACGGTATAGAATCTGTGATTGGCCACGAATATTTCCACAACTGGACCGGCAACCGGGTAACTTGCCGCGATTGGTTCCAACTTAGCCTGAAAGAGGGCCTGACCGTATTTCGCGATCAGGAATTCAGCTCAGATCTCGGCTCCCGGGCCGTCAACCGTATTCATGCCATCAAGGTCATCAAGAACCAGCAGTTCGCCGAGGATTCTGGCCCGATGTCGCATCCTATTCGTCCCGAAAGCGTGATAGAGATGAATAATTTCTACACAGTCACTGTTTACAACAAGGGCGCCGAAGTGATCCGCATGATGCACACCCTGCTGGGTGAGCAGGCCTTCCAGGCAGGGATGAAGCTCTATTTCGAGCGCCACGACGGCCAGGCGGTTACCTGTGACGACTTTGTCGCCGCTATGGAAGATGCTTCAAGTAAAGATCTGACTCAATTCCGCCTTTGGTATAGCCAGGCGGGCACCCCTCAGGTGACAGTGACCGATGAGTATGATGCAAGCACAGAGACTTACCGCCTGCACCTCAAGCAGTTCACCCCAGTGCGCGCCGGTGAAGCGGCTAAGGCACCGTTGCATATTCCGTTCAGTCTGGAACTGCTGGGCAATGACGGCAACGCCTTGGTCAACCAAGTGTTTGATTTTACCCAGGCCGAGCAGACTCTGGAGTTCAAGGATATCAGTGTCTGTCCGATCCCTTCGCTGTTGCAGGACTTTTCGGCGCCGGTGAAGCTCAAGTATGACTACAGCACAGTACAGCTGCTCTGCTTACTGCGCCATGCCGGCAGTGAAGTGGCCCGCTGGGAAGCGGCGATGAGTCTCTTCAGCCGCGCTGTTTGGGCCAACGTTGCCTTGCTCGAACAGGGGCAGGGGATGCATCTGGATCCTCGGGTTGTCGACGGCTTCAGAGGCGTGATCCTGGACGAAGCTTTGGATAAGGGCCTTGCGGCCGAAATTCTCAAGCTGCTTTCAGTGTCTTCCTTGATTGAGCAGGCCGATAAGGTTGAATTGGATGCCCTGTTGCTGGCCCGCGACTTTGTGATTGAAGCCATCGCCACTGGCTGTGAAGATGAGCTGCTGGCCCGTTATCGTCAATTGCTGCCACTGGATGAGGCTGCCGCCCGCAGTTTGAAAAACACTCTGCTTGGGCTGCTGGCCAAAGTCTCTGATGAGCATGAGTCTTTGATTGAACAGCAGTTTGCATCGGCCTCTGGTATGACAGATGCGCTGGGCGCGCTGCTTGCCGCCAACGATGCCGATTGTGATTGCCGCGATGCCCTGATGCAGGCATTCGAGCAGCGCTGGAACCAGACCCCTCTGGTGATGGACAAGTGGTTCAGCCTGCAGGCGATGGCGACAGATGATGAGGTGATCGCCAGACTCGAGAGCCTGTTGCAACATCCGGCTTTCAGTCTGAATAATCCCAACCGGGTTCGTTCCCTGGTGGGCAGTTTTGCCGCGGCCAATGTGCGCCAATTCCACCGCCAGGACGGCAAGGGATATGCTTTCCTTACCGCCATGCTCAAACAGCTCAATCGCCTCAACCCGCAAGTGGCAGCACGGATCATTACTCCGCTGATCCAGTTTGCCAAGTTTGATGCCGGGCGCCAGGCCAAAATGAAGGCTTGCCTGCAGGAGTTGTTGGCTATGCCTGAGCTGTCACGGGATCTTTATGAGAAGGTCAGCCGCGCACTGGAAGACTGAGCTTAAAGATGGAATTTTACTTTCGCCTCAATCTGAGTTATCAGGACTTTTTACCTTACTATCAAGGTATTGCTGAAAATGTTGAGGTCAGGGAAAAGGGTGGCAAGATCCTCTGGATCAACGGCCGTCGTCTACGTCCTTTTCTGACCGCCGATGGTATTCACGGTGAATTCCATCTCAGATTGGACCGGGATGGAAAGTTCATTTCCCTGAAACAACTTTAGAGTAATTACTTAAAACGGTCGACTAAATCAGTCGGCCGTTTTTTACAGCTGTAACAAAGGTTAATTCATTGAAATTAATTGGGTTATAGCTGTTAACCTTCACTGTCGTTTGCATACTCAACAAAAATTTAAATCCCTGCGCCTTTCCTGAATGACGGATCCGTCTTAAGTCCTCAAATCTGCACAATAAATTTCTCAGTATCCGCCTTGCTCATCAGCATTAATTGCTGTAACAATGGTGTTACCTGTGAGCTAACAAGATGTTGGTTGAGACTCCTATAACAATTAATCCAGCAGGTTACGGAGAAGCGATAAATGAAAACAGTGATAAACCGTTTTAACAAGTCGGCGCTCGCTTTGGGGGTGGCGTCGGCACTGAGTTTAGGGATGATCCCCAGTGTCGAAGCGGTGTCTTTCAAATGGGGCGATGTGGATGGCTCCTTTGATTCGACCTGGACCTTGGGCGCCAGTTGGCGCGTGGAAGGACGTGACTGGGATGGTCAGATAGGTAAGGTTAACCATCCCAGATTCGACTGGAGTGGCTATTCCGCTTTTACTGATACCAAGTACACGGCTGCCGAGATCTGGGCGCAGCCCGGTTCCTATTCCAGTAACAATGACTTGAGTAATCTCCTCTATTCTAAGGGTGATACCACCTCGGAAATCTTCAAGGGGCTGCACGAGCTGTCGCTCAAGTATGAGAATTTCGGTATTTTCGCCCGCGGCATGTATTTCTACGATCGTAAGCTGAACGACAGAATTTACGATTTCAATGATCCGCTGACCGGCAACCGCTACGACCCTTGCGCCGACAAGCGCGCCGAGGAAGTGCAGTGTAAGGATATCCGTCTGCTGGATGCCTTCGTCTATGCCAACTTCGATTTCAACGATGGTGCCAATCCACTGACTATCCGTGTGGGTAATCAAGTGGTGTCATGGGGGGAAAGCACGCTGATTTCCCATGGTATTGCGGTGATCAACCCGGTTGATTTGAACATACTCAACGCGCCGGGCGCAGAATTGAAGGAAGCCTTCAGGCCACAGGGTATGGTGTGGGCCTCTTTTGGGGTGACCGAAAACCTGTCGCTGGAAGCTTTCTATCAGTATGACTGGGAGCCTATCTGGGTTCCGACTCCCGGGTCGATTTTCGGCACCAATGACTTTGTCGGTTACGGTGGCTACAACCAAAACGCTCAGCTCGGCTTTAACGCCAACCCGGATATCAATCTCGACTTCCTGACCCAGGAATATAACCGTCTGTCCAACATGATAGCCTCCGGACAGAATATTCCGACCGAGCAGTTGGTGCAGATGGCACTGGCTTATCCCACCAAGGTGACATTGGTGGAAGATGAAGCCGCTCCCAGCGATTCCGGTCAGTACGGTATCAAACTGGGTTATTACGCTCCGGAGCTGGGTGAAACCGAGTTTGGCTTGTACTACATGAACTACCATAGCCGTCGCCCACTCATCAGTGGTACCACGGCGGACTTCAGTACAGGCGCGCTGCTGTCAGATATGGCTGTGCTTGGGCAAAACGCCGGCAATATTAACCGTGAAGTGCTGCTGAGCCTGGACAGCTTCTCCAAGGCCCAGGTGGTTTATCCTGAAGATATCAAGCTCTATGGCTTTAGCTTCAACACCTTGCTTGGCGATACCTCTGTAGCCGGTGAAATCGCACACCGCCAGGATGAGCCACTGCAGATTGATGATGTGGAACTGCTATTTGCCGCTATGCCACAACAGCTTGCCAACGCAGGGCTGAGGCCGGATCTTGATGGTTTGTCCCAGTACACTTCCTATGTCAAGGATGTTGGTCCGGGTGAATACGCCGAAGGTTATATTCGTCTCGATACCACTCAAGCGCAGATGACCTTTACCCACTTGTTCGGTCCCACCTTGGGTACCGATAACCTGACCATGCTCGCCGAAGTCGGTGGGGTATGGATCCACGATATGCCAAGTTTTGATGAACTCAGGCTCAATGGCCCAGGCACAGGTCGCAGCGGCGGCAATCCGGATATGCCTGGCATCATAGAGGCGTTGCACAATGGCCCTGAAACCAATCCGTTCCCGACAGATTTCGCCTGGGGTTACCGGATTGTCGCCAAGGCCGATTTCAACAACGTGTTCTCCGGCATCAATATGTCACCTCGAGTGATTTTCTCCCATGACGTTGAGGGTATCACCCCGGATCCTATGTTCCTGTTTACCGAAGGTCGCAAGTCCGTGGCACTGGGACTCAGTTTTGACTACCAGAGCCGCTGGGGCGCGGATCTTTCCTATAACAGTTTCTTCGGTGGGGTAGGCACAACCAACGCGATGGCCGATCGCGATTATGTGTCTTTCAACGTTAAGTTTTCGATCTGATAAGGACAATAAAATGAGAACTATAGCTATATTGTCTGCTGCTGTGATCCTGGCTTTGGGGGCCACCACAGCTGTAGAAGCCAAGATTTCTGAGGCCGATGCGGCAAAATTGGGTACCAGTCTGACTCCACTCGGGGCTGAGAAGGGCCCCAATGCCGATGGCAGTATTCCGGCTTGGGACGGCGGTATTACCACACCTCCAGCGGGCTATCAAAAGGGCATGCACCATCCCGATCCTTTCCCGGATGACAAGCCGCTGGCGACGGTTACCGCGGCCAACAAGGATCAATACAAGGAGTTTTTGACGCCTGGTCAGCTGAAGATGTTCGAAACCTATCCAGATAGTTTCAAAATGAACATCTACCAGACCCGGCGTACCGCTTCTGTGCCTCAGTTTGTCTATGATGCCACCAAGGCCAATGCTACCCGTGCAACTCTGGTAGCCGAGGGCAATGGTGTCGATGGCGCTTCCATAGGTATTCCTTTCCCTGAGCCGGCCAATGGCCTTGAAGCCATCTGGAACCATATCCTCAGATTCCGCGGTATTGATATTGAAACCGAGCGTAGCCAAGCCGCGCCTACCGCCAGCGGTGATTATACTCTGGTGGAAATGGCCGAAGAGATACGTTTCGAATATTCACGCCCGGATGCCAGTCTCGAAGAGTTGAAAAAAAACAATATCTTGTTTGAATTCAAACAGGTAGTTACCCAGCCCGCGCGTCTTGCCGGTACCGCGCTATTGGTGAAGGAAACCATGGATCAGGAAAAGGAACCCCGCCAGGCCTGGACTTACAACACAGGGCAGCGCCGGGTGAGAAAGGCGCCCAACGTGGCCTTCGACACACCAGGTACGGTTTCCGATGGCCTGCGCACCACGGATGATTTCGATATGTTCAATGGTTCGCCTTCCCGTTACAACTGGGAACTACTTGGCAAGAAAGAGATCTTCATTCCTTATAACGACTACCGTCTGCACTCGGATAAGGTCAAGTACAGTGAGTTGCTCAAGCCAGGTCACCTGAACCCTGACTATGTGCGTTATGAAAAGCACAGAGTCTGGGTGGTCAAGGCCAGCTTGAAAGAGGGCATGCGCCACATCTACAAGACCCGGGTTTTCTATCTGGATGAGGATTCCTGGCAGGTATCAATCGCCGATCTGTACGACAACCGTGACGAACTGTATCGGGTTGCCATGGCTCATGGCCTGAACTACTACGAGGTGCCGACTCACTGGAGTACCCTCGAGGTGTATCACGATCTGCAGTCCCGTCGCTATATCGCCATAGGTTTGGATAACGAAGGCCGTATGTATGACTTCGATGCCAAGTTGTCCGAGGCCAACTTCACCCCGGCAGCGCTGCGCCGCGAAGGGATACGTTAAGCCTGTGGCATCTGTAATGGGTGGCTGAGGTCACCCAGTTGGAAATTCCAGGGGCGCGTGCGCCCCTTTCAACCCTAAGGAAGTCTGTAATGTCGTATCGCATGCTTCAAGCAGCGGCTCTGGGCCTTGGCATACTCACATTCCAGGGCGCGATTTCGCCCCTTCACGCCGAAACGCAATCTGCAACCGGGGCTCTGACCGGCCAGCTGCAGCCTTTGGCGGTTCACTCTTTGATGTTGGATATTGCTCAGGCCGGCAGCACTATGGTGGCGGTCGGTGAGCGGGGTCATATCTTAAGGCTCAGCGCCGATGCCAATCAGTGGCAACAGGTGGCGACACCGAGTCAGGCGCAGTTGACCAAGGTATTTTTTCTCGATGTCAACCATGGCTGGGCCGTGGGCCATGATGCCACCATTCTTGCCACCCAAGATGGCGGGCTCACCTGGCAGCAACAGTTCAGTTCGCCAGAGCTTGCCCGGCCCTTGCTGGATGTCTGGTTTGCCGACTCGCAAAACGGAATAGCCGTTGGTGCCTATGGTCTATTTCTGCGCACCACAGATGGTGGCCAAAGCTGGCAGAAAGAATTTCATCCCGAGCTCTTGAGCCAAGATGACGCCGATTATCTGGCGGATCTCAAACAGCAGGATGAAGAAGCCTATATGGCCGAGTCTGACTCTATTCTGCCCCATTTCAATCGGGTCATCGCCCTTGAAGACAAGCGCTTGCTTATGGTCGGGGAGCTGGGGATGGTAGCCATTTCCGAAGATGGCGGCCGTTTGTGGCAGCGACTGGAGTTTATTTATGACGGCTCTTTGTTCAATGCCATAGAAAGGGATAAACAGCTCTATGTGTTTGGTCTGCGAGGGCATGCCTTCAGCGCACCGGAAGATATGAGTCAGTGGCAGGAGATAAAGATGCCGCTTGAATCGACCCTCAATGCGGCTGCGCCGGTCAAAGGGGGCCTGCTGCTGGTCGGCAATGGCGGCGCCGTGATTCGTTTGGATAACAACTTACACGCTGAGCTGGTAACCCAGCGCAGAGGAGAAAACTTATCGGCAGTTGCCGTTGACCCCAAGGGCCGGTTATGGATAGCCGGAACCAAAGGGCTTTTCGAACTAAAACAACAATAAAGGGCCATTATTATGTTAGACAGACTGGTCAATGGGATTGAGAGTTTTCTCTTTCGCAATCGTATCGGAGTGATACTGCTGTTTGCGCTGACCACGGTATTTCTGGGCTTTCAGGCCAGTCAGCTGAAAATGGATGCGGCATTTGTTAAAAACATTCCGCTGCATCACCCCTATATGCAGACCTACCTCAAACACCAGAAGCAGTTTGGCGGCGCCAACTCCATCATGGTGGCGGTAGAAGACAGCAGCGGTAATATTTTCAATCCGGCGTTTTTCGACACCCTGAAGAATGTGCATGATCAACTGTTCTTTATTCCCGGGGTAGAGCGCTCTCAGGTGAAATCCCTGTTTTCGCCGTCGACACGTTTTACCGAAGTGGTGGAAGACGGCTTTGCCGGAGGGCCGGTGATCCCGGCGGATTTCAGTACGACAGAAGCCGGGCTTGAGCGGGTCAGAGGCAATATCGAAAAGGCCGGCATAGTCGGCCGTCTGGTGGCAGAGGACTACAGCGCTGCCATGGTGACGGCGCAGCTGATGGACTTTGATCCGCAAACCGGCGAGCCATTGGACACTTTGGCGTTTGCTGCCCAACTGGAAGAGCAGCTCAGAGGTCAGTTTGAAAAAGATGGCATCAAGATTCACATCATAGGTTTTGCCAAGATGGCCGGCGATGTGGCAGATGGGGCCAAAGGGGTACTGCTGTTTTTCCTGATAGCCATTTTAGTCACGGCCCTGATGGTGTATCTCTTCTCCCGCTCTATGGTGTTGACCCTGCTGCCTTTGGTGTGCAGCTTGATTGCCGTGGTCTGGCAGCTTGGTCTCTTGACCGTGGTGGGCTTTGGCTTGGATCCCATGTCGATTCTGGTGCCGTTTTTGGTATTTGCCATAGGTGTCAGCCACGGGGTACAGATGATCAACGCCATCCGCAAGCGGGTCGCCGATGGTCAGAGTACCAAGGTGGCGGCGGCTTCGGCGTTTCGTAGCCTCTTGGTACCGGGCGGGGTCGCCTTGCTGTCGGATACCATAGGGTTTATGACCTTGCTGGCAATCGATATCGGCATTATTCGCGAGCTGGCTATTTCCGCATCGCTTGGGGTGGCGGTGATCATCCTGACCAACCTGGTGCTCTTGCCTTTGGTGATCTCCTTCTTCCAGATAAAGGCCGCGAAAGCGGACGTTGTCACCGAGGCCAAGACAGCGGCCTTTTGGCAAAAGCTCACCTGTTTTGCCACTCCAAAATATGCTGTGGTGGTGGTAGCTGCCACTGCGCTGCTTTATCTGGGCGGGTTGCAGCAAGCCGGCAAGATGCAAATCGGCGATCTTCAGGGCGGAGCACCGGCGCTGCATCAGGACTCCCGCTATAACCAGGACACCTTCTTTATTACCGATCATTTCTCTATCACCACAGACGTGATGAGTGTGATAGTGGAAGCCTACCCCGAGGCCTGTACCTATCACTCGGCGCTGGAGAAGATTGACAGGTTCGAATGGTTGGCGCGCAACACCCCAGGGGTTGAGTTTACCGCCAGTATCGCCTCGGTGGCACGCCAGGTGAATGCCGGTTTCAACGAGGGTAGCCCCAAGTGGCAGGTATTGCCCAGGAGCCCGGCGAGCCTGGCACAGTTGGTGTCACAAATTCCTACCAGCACAGGCCTGCTGAACGGCGATTGCTCTGTGATGCCTGTTTATCTGTTTCTTAAGGACCATAAGGCGGAAACCATAGAACAGGTGGTGAACAAGGTGAAGCTGCTGGCCGCCGAAATGGACGACGACAAGCTGAGCTTTAAACTCGCTTCCGGCCCGGTCGGGGTGATGGCGGCAACTAACGAGGCCGTGGCCGAGGCGCAGCTGCCTATGATGCTGTATGTCTATGGCGCGGTGTTTATCCTCTGCCTGATAAGCTTCCGCTCACTGAAAGCCACGGTTGCAGTGATTCTGCCTCTGTATGTGGTATCGACACTGGCGCAGGCACTGATGACCTGGCTGGATATAGGCCTGACGGTGAGCACCTTGCCGGTTATTGCCCTCGGGGTGGGTATCGGGGTGGACTATGGCATCTATATCCTGTCGACCATGGCCGTGAAACTGCGCGATGGTATGGCGGTGCAGCAGGCCTATTTCGAAGCCTTGATGGAGCGGGGCAGTGCGGTCATCTTCACTGGCCTGACCTTGGCTATTGGGGTGAGCACCTGGTTCTTCTCTGCACTTAAGTTCCAGATGGATATGGGAATTTTGCTTACCTTCATGTTTGTGGTCAACATGCTCGGGGCCATAATTATCCTGCCTGCGCTGGCGGCACTTTTCTGGCGCAAACACAGTTAGTGATGGGGGCAGGGGAAGAAGTTTCTCCTGCCCTTGCTGCATAGTTAGTCTGTTATTCCGATTACTTCTTCACCACTCCCTTCAATATCCCGTCATTGCTGGATTTGTACAGGATGTACCACTAAAATTTTGCTCGAATTATGGTGTGTTTAGTAATACACTGCGCGGCATGACCTCGGTCACAAAAAATTCAGGCCCGGGTCATTCGTCGAAGCATCCATATAATGAAAAAAGCGCTGCCATAGACGCTTAAGGAAACAGCAAAATGGCCTTGAAAGATGCAATGCCTTCAGTACTGCTTGAAAAGGTAGTCAGTTTAATCCACTCCAAAGTCCCTAAAGCACAAGCAAATCAGGTGGAACAGTTCGCCACCTGCCTCTACGCTCACATGTCCAAGGACGATCTCCTGGCCCGTAACGATAGCGATCTCTACGGTGCCGTCCTGAGTCTTTGGAATGCCCTGAACAGCACGCCTTGTGGGGAAACTCACTTAAGGGTATTTAACCCAAGCCAGGCCAAGCACGGCTGGCAATCAACCCACTCCATTATAGAAGTTGTGCAGCCCGATATGCCCTTCCTGGTGGATTCTGTGGGTATGGCCCTCAACCGTTTGGGGATCACGGCTCATATGATGTTGCATACGCCACTGGCCATTGAGCGCCAGGGCACAGACATCAAGCGGGTCAGCTTTGTTAACGACAGCAAGGAAGACAGCGACAAGGTGGCGGTATTCCTGATCGAAATCGACCGCCAAAGCAGCGACAAGGACATAAAACAACTCGAAAAAGAGATAGAGTCCGTTCTCGGTGATGTCGCCGCCGCCGTCAATGACTGGCGCGCCATGTCCGACAAGCTGGCAGAAGTGGCTGAAGAGCTGCCAAAGCGCCCATTCCCCGGTGAGAAAGCCGAACTTGAAGAAGCGACTCGCTTCCTTAACTATTTGAACAACCATCATTTTACTCTGATGGGTTATCGTCGCTACGACCTGCGAAAAGTCGAGGGTGACGTTGAGCTGGTGCCGGATATGGCAAGCAGCCTGGGCTTGATGAACAAACCCGGCAAGGCGCAGCCAGAGCACGGTTTGATGCTGTCTTCTTTCTCTGAATCGGCTCGCCGCGAAGCGCTGGACAACAGTTTGCTGATCCTGACCAAGAGCAGTGCCAAGAGCCGGGTTCACAGACCCGCCTATGTCGACTATATCGGCGTCAAACGTTTCGATGAGACCGGTAATGTCGTCGGTGAAGACAGATTCATCGGCCTGTATGCCTCCAATCTGTACAACCGCAGCCCGAAAGAGATCCCCCTGCTGGCCGAGAAAGTTCAGCGGGTGATGGACAAGTCAGGACTGGCACCGCGCTCCCACGACTATAAAGCGTTGATGAATATTCTGGAAAATCTGCCAAGGGACGAGATTATTCAGGCAAGCGTCGAAGAGTTGTCGCACATGGCGCATGGCGTGTTGGAGATGCAGGATAGAGATAAACTCAAGCTGTTTGTCCGTAAAGACGGTTTCGGCCGCTTCCTGTCCTGTTTGGTGTATGTCTCCAAAGACAGATACAACACCCGTCTGCGTGAAGATACTCAAAGGATCTTCGCCCAAACCTTTAACAGTAATGAAGAGGTGGAGTTTACCACTTACTTCTCCGAGTCGAGCTTGGCCCGTACCCACTACATAGTTAAAGTCGACAACAACAATAATTTGGAACTCGATGTGGCTGCCATAGAAAACAATCTGATTGAAGCCGCTCGCTCATGGGAAGATAAACTTCAGAGCGCGCTCAACAATTCACTGGGTGAAGAACAGGGTACTCGCCTGTTCAAGCGTTATCTGACCGCATTCCCGCAGAGTTACAAAGACGATGTGCTGCCGACTTCGGCCGTGGTGGATCTGCAGCAACTGGAAGCGCTGGACGATGACCATAAGCTGGGCATGTTGTTCTATCAGCCACAGGAAGCGGCGCCCGGCAGCAACAAGGTACGTTTGAAGCTGTTCCACAAGGATGAGCCTATCCATCTCTCGGATGTGCTGCCTATGCTGGAAAACTTCGGTCTCAGGGTGATCAATGAGCGTCCCTATGAAGTGAAGAGCACAGATGGTGCAACCTTCTGGATCCTCGACTTCCTGATGACAGTACAGGGCGGCGCCACTGAAAACCTGGCAGACAGCCAGGACAGATTCCAGACCGCGCTGGCTCAGGTTTGGCAGAAAAAACTGGAAGACGACGGCTTCAACCGTATGGTGCTGGCTACCGGGCTTTCCGGCCGCGAAGTGTCAGTGCTGCGCGCTTATGCCAAGTATATGCGTCAAATAGATGCGACCTTCAGCCAGGCTTACATCGAAGAAACCTTCAGCCGTTATCCGCAGATTGCCGATTCGCTGGTGAAGATGTTTATTCGTAAGTTCAATCCCAAGCTGAAGACCCGCACGCTGGATAAGTTTATCGAGCAGATCAATCTGCGTCTCGATGACGTATCCAGCCTGGATGATGACCGTATCATTCGCCGCTATCTGGATCTTATCAACGCCACGTTGAGAACCAACTTCTATCAGCAAGATGCCGCCGGCCAGCCGAAGGATTATATCTCCTTCAAGTTTGCCCCCAACCAGATCCCTGAAATGCCCAAGCCGCTGCCGAAGTTTGAAATCTTCGTCTACAGCCCAAGGGTTGAAGGTGTGCATCTGCGTGGTGGTAAAGTGGCCCGTGGTGGTCTGCGCTGGTCTGATCGCCGCGAGGACTTCCGTACCGAAGTGCTGGGTCTGGTGAAGGCGCAACAGGTTAAGAACACTGTGATTGTGCCCGTAGGTGCCAAGGGGGGCTTTGTTTGTAAACAACTGCCGACCGAAGGCGGCCGTGAAGCCTTCTTCACCGAAGGTCAGGAATGCTACCGGATCTTTATCCGTGGTCTGCTGGATATCACAGACAATATCGTCAACGGCGACCTGGTTCCTCCTGTGGATGTGGTGCGTCACGATGAAGACGACCCTTACCTGGTGGTAGCCGCCGATAAGGGCACGGCGACCTTCTCTGACACCGCCAACGCCATTGCCATCGAATATGGTTTCTGGCTGGGTGATGCCTTCGCGTCCGGTGGTTCCAACGGTTATGACCACAAGAAGATGGGCATCACCGCCCGCGGCGCCTGGGAGTCGGTGAAACGTCACTTCCGCGAAGTAGGTATCGATTGCCAGACCACAGATTTCACCTGTGTGGGTATAGGTGACATGGCCGGTGACGTATTCGGTAACGGCATGCTCTTGTCTGAGCACACCCAACTGGTGGCGGCTTTCAACCACATGCATATCTTCATCGACCCAACGCCGGACTCAGCGACCAGCTTTGTCGAGCGTCAGCGTCTGTTTAATCTGCCTCGCTCCAGCTGGGAAGACTATAACAAGGAGCTGATCTCCAAAGGCGGTGGTATCTTTGCCCGTAGCGCAAAATCCATCAGTTTGACGCCGGAAATCAAGAAGATGCTGGCGACCGACAAGGATGCTATGACGCCGACTGAGCTGATCAAGTGCCTGCTGAAAATGCCGGTTGACCTGATCTGGAACGGTGGTATCGGTACTTATGTCAAAGCGAGCAGTGAAACCCATACCGAAGTCGGCGACCGCGCCAACGACGGTTTGAGGGTCAACGGTGGCGAGCTTAAGGCCAAGATCATAGGTGAAGGCGGTAACCTGGGTTGTACTCAGCTCGGCCGTATCGAATACGCTGCCAATGGTGGCCGTATCAACACCGACTTTGTCGATAACGTGGGTGGTGTGGACTGTTCGGATAACGAAGTTAACATCAAGATTCTGCTCAACGCCCTGGTGGCCGAAGGCGAGATGACTCTCAAGCAGCGTAACCGCTTGCTGGAAGAGATGACAGATGAAGTCGCTCAGATAGTGCTGCAGGACTGTAAAGATCAGACTCGCACCATCTCAGTGACTCAGGTGCGCGGCGCCGAGCAGCTCAAAGAGCAGATCCGCTTTATCAACTACCTGGAAAAAGAAGGTAAGTTGGACCGGGCGCTGGAATTCCTGCCTACAGAAGAGGAGCTGTCCGAGCGTCTGGCTAGCGGTCGTGGTTTGACCCGTCCTGAGCTGTCGGTATTAGTGGCTTACGCCAAGATGGTGCTCAAGGAGCAACTGCTGACACCTGTTATCACAGATGACGCCTGGTTGAGCCAACTGCTGGTGGATTACTTCCCTGGCAAGCTGCAGCAGAAGTATGCCGACAAGATGACTCAGCATCCGCTGCGCGGTGAGATCATTGCTACCTCGCTGGCCAATGAACTTGTTAACGATATGGGGCTCAATTTCGTCCAGCGTATGCAGGATGAGACAGGCGCCTCAGTTGCCGATGCCGCCATTTGTTACACTATGGCTCGCGAAGTGTTTGGTTTGGCAGATTTAACCAAAGCCATTACTGACTTGAACGGCATAGTACCCGCGGTTGTTCAGGGCGAGATGCTGCACCAGCTGCGCCGTAACATGCGCCGTGCCTGTCGCTGGTTCCTGCGTAACCGTAGCCGCGCCATGAGCATAGAGCAGGTTGTTGCCTTCTATAAGCCGGTGTTCGACGAGCTGAAAGCCAATATCCGCTCTTATCTGGTAGCCGATGAGCTGGCGGGTATTGAAGAGGATATCGCCGCACTGGAAAAAGAAGCCGTGCCTCATGAGGTGGCCAGTCTGGTTGCCAACATGAGTACGCTGTTCTCGGCACTGGATATCGCTCAGATAGCTCAGCTGGAATCCAAGCCGGTTTCACTGGTGGCAGAAACTTACTTCAAGTTGGGCGCCAGAATCGATCTGCACTGGTTCCTGGAGCAGATCGGTGGTCAGCCGGTGGCCAACCACTGGCAGGCACTGGCCAGAGCAGCCTTCCGTGAGGAGCTGGATTGGCAGCAAAGAGCACTGACATCGGCGGTACTGCGCAGCTGTACCGACAGCTGTGAGTCCGATGCCATTATCGAACAATGGGTCGAACTCAATCAGGGCTTGCTGGAGCGCTGGTTCCACATGCTGGCTGACTTCAAGACATCGCAAACCCATGAATTTGCGAAGTTCTCAGTAGCGCTACGTGAACTGAATCTGCTGATCCTGCACTGCGAAGGGCAGAAGTAAGCTATTATAACAATAAGAGCCCTGGCAAACGCCGGGGCTTTTTTTAGGTCTAGGAGAAACCATGTTTTACAAACTCGCACAAAAAGTCATGTTTCAGATGGATCCTGAGCGCGCCCACAACTTTGCCATCAGTAGTCTCAGAACCACAGGTAACTCACCGCTGAACTGCTTTTATGCGCAGCATCTTGCCCCGGCCCCGGTCGAATTCATGGGGCTGACATTCCCTAATCCCGTCGGTTTGGCCGCCGGTATGGATAAAGACGGTGAATGTATCGATGCCTTTCATGCCATGGGATTTGGTCATATTGAAGTGGGAACTGTGACCCCAAGACCGCAACCCGGTAACGATAAACCTCGGCTTTTCCGGATTAAGCCGGCCAAGGCTATTATCAATCGCATGGGCTTTAATAATCTCGGCGTGGATAATCTGGTGGCTAATCTCAAGGCTAAAAAATCCAATGCCATGGTCGGTGTCAATATAGGTAAAAATAAAGATACACCGGTAGAGCAGGGGAAAGATGATTATCTGATCTGTATGGACAAGGTTTATGCCTATGCCGATTACATCGCGGTTAATATTTCTTCTCCCAATACACCCGGCCTGCGTACCATGCAATATGGCGAATTATTGGACGACTTGCTGGCGAGCTTAAAAAACAAACAAACAGAACTGGCAGAAAAGCATGGCAAGTATGTACCCATAGCATTAAAAATAGCGCCGGATCTAACCGAAGAAGAGATCGAAAAGATCGCCGAGTCATTATTGAAACATAAGTTTGATGGTGCCATAGCGACCAATACCACTTTGACCCGTGATGGGGTCAGTGGCCTGGCCAACTCCAACGAGACAGGTGGCCTCAGCGGTAAGCCGCTGAACAAGTTGTCGACCAAGGTGATCAAATATTTGGCGCAGTGTTTGAAAGGTGAGATCCCGATCCTGGGGGTAGGCGGTATTAATAGCGCCGAGGATGCTCTGGATAAATTGGATGCAGGAGCAAGCATGGTGCAGATCTATTCCGGCTTTATCTATCAAGGGCCAAAATTAATTAAAGATATTGTTGACGCTTATAGATCCAAATAAGTTAAAAAACACTCAAAGGGATCGCAATTGCGATCCTTTTTTATTTGAATCGATCGTTTTTTGATCTAAAGGATCTGTCTAAGATATTGTTATCTCAATCTAATATCTAAAACTTTTTTTGATATTGGGTAAAATATCATCTATTATTCCGTTTGTAATAAATCACAGGTCTTATTGGATTGCGTTATGTTATTAATGCCAAACAGAGATTGGCAATGGAGATATAACGATTCGTATGGTGTCCTTAGCGTATCGTTAGGTTCGGAAATGGAATTTCTGACTCCTTATAAAGCCAAGACTTTGATACCGGATGCAATGAAAGAAGCAGAATTTAGCGTCGAGCACGCCAAGTTCTATATTGACCTGCTTGATCGTCTAACCAAATCACTGTCATTGACGGATGCACAAGTGGTTCAACTGGCATTGAATGCTACCGCTGCTCACTTTATGCAAAAACCGCAGATGCCCAAGTCATGGTTCTTCGACACCAGTGCTGTCTGTGTTTACAGTGAGCCGGGAAAGATGTTTGATCTCAAATGTCGTGGAGAGCGTGTGCTGGTGATGGTGGTTGAGACCGGGCTGCAGGCTTCTTTGGTAATGATGTTGGCCAACGAATGTCGACTCAGCGATGTCAAAACCCTGACCCGCTTTGAAACCATCAAGGTGATGCACGATCGTCTGCATCCGCTCAGGGCACAGCAACAGATAGTTGCTGCCTGACAAAGGTTGTCAGCGAGTATCAACGGGGCCTATGGCCCCGTTTTTGGTTTGTCTTCAGCCTGAGAATGCCTGACTCAAGTGGTCAATCAAGGCCCTGAGTGCCACCGGCATATGCTCTCTTGAGCTATAGAGAGCGTAGGCCGTCATGACTCTCGGTGTCCAATCCGGCAGCAAGCATTGCAAGCTGCCATCTTTGAGTGCCTCAGCCAACAGATAATCGGGCAGTTGGGCGATACCGCTGCCGGCCTGAGCCGCCCTGAGTAACACTGTCGCTTCATTGGCCACCAGTTGGCAGTTGACCGCTACAGATTCGTTCTGCTCTCCCTTGGAAAGATGCCAAAGATTGCGATTGAAATGGCGGTAGCCAAGGCACAGGTGTTGGCGAAGATCCCTGGGGTGCTGCGGCGCCGAATACTGTTTGAGGTATTCAGGAGAAGCCACCAGCTGCGAATTCACCTTGATAAGCGGCTTGCCAATCAACAAGGGATCCGGGCTTGAAGCAATACGGATCACCAGATCGACCCTTTCCGCCACCAGATCCACAGCGCGATCGCTCACATCCAACTCGATTTCCACCCCGGGATTAAGCCTGATGAATTGCGCGAGGCTCGCTGCCAGTCGTGCGTGTGCGAATGACATGCTACTGCTTATTCTCAGTTTGCCGGTCAATTGTCTGCGTCTCTCGCTTAGGCTGATTTCCAATGCCTCACGGGTCGAGAGTAACTGGCGACAATATGTCAGGCACTGATTCCCGGCATCTGTAAGGGTTACACTGCGAGTGGTGCGATTGAGTAATCTGGCGCCCAACCAATCCTCAAGCGTCTTGATATGGCGGGTTACCATGGCGCGCGACATCTCAAGCCTCTCGGCGGTAGCGGTAAAGCTGCCACTGGCGGCCAGATCCACAAAAACTTCGGCGGCGGTTAATCTGTCCATCTGCGATTACTTGTCCGGATTATGCAACAATATTGCGCAATTTTAGCCGTATATCTGCATTAATTGAAATCATAAACTGGCCAACGTTGAAATTCACCGGAGTAAAACCATGCTTAAATCACTCGTATTGGCTGCCAGTTTAGTGTTGCCATTTTCTTTACACGCCGAATCGGACGCCCTCGACTTCAAAGTCTATAACGCCGACGGTAACAGCTTTCATGTCAACGCCACCCTGATAAGCGGTGACAAGGAAGCCATTTTGGTCGACACAGGCTTCACCCGCGCCGATGCCTTGCGACTGGCCGCCGAGGTTCTGGACAGTGGCAAACAGTTGACCACTGTATTCGTCAGCCAGGCGGATCCTGACTATTACTTCGGGGTTGCCACACTCAAGCAGTTTTTCCCTAAAGCAAAATACCTGACGACCCCGGCAGTGCATGCACAAATTTCGGCCAAGCTGGAAGACAAGTTGAGCTTTTGGATCCCCAGAATGGGTAGCAATGCCCCCCTCAAGGCGCAGCTGCCAGAGATATTTAAAGGCCGTCAATTAATGCTTGAAGGCAAGGCGATTGAGATAAAAGGTGACCAGGGACTGCTGGCTGACAGGCCATACCTCTGGGTACCTTCCAGCAAAACCATTCTCGGCAATGTGGCCGTCTCCGGAGGCTTGCACCTGTGGATGGCTGATAGTCAGAGCCAGAGTGAGCGAGCGGCCTGGAAGGCGCAGCTTGCGGAAATGGCGGCGCTTAAACCTGCCAAGGTGATCCCCGGGCACATGTTGTCTGAATCTTTTCTCGAGCAGGACAATATTGCCGCGACACTCAAGTACCTGCAGGATTTCGAACAAGCCGAAGTCGACACGCAAACCAGCGCTGAGCTTATTGACACCATGCAGCGTCTGTACCCGAATGCCGGGCTTGCTATGGCATTGGAGATAGGTGCCAAGGTCAGCAAGGGTGAGATGAAATGGTGAGGCTGCACTACTTTTTTGACCCCTTGTGCGGCTGGTGCCATGGTGCGGCGCCCCTCATTCATGCCCTGAGTGCCAGACTCCCGATAGTATTGCACGCCGGCGGCCTGATGGAGGCAACAAGAATAACGCCCGGTCTCAGGCAACATATCCTCAGCCACGACAGCAAAATTGCCAAGCTGACCGGGCAGCCCTTTGGCGACGATTACACTCAGGGTTTGCTTCAATGTCCTGACGCCGTGTTGGACTCGGGACCGACCATTGCCGCCATCCTGCTGGCCGAAAAGGCGGCGGGGCAGGGATTGGCGCTGCTGGAGATATTGCAGGGTGGCCATTATGTTCAGGGGTTAAGGCTTGCCGAGCCTGAAGTGTTACTGCAACTGCTGATGGAGCTGCCGAGTCTCCAGGCGCTGGGGCGCGAGAAATTGGCTAGCGATCTGACGGCGGTTATGGACGCAAGCTCAACCGGGCAGATTTCGCCGCTGGCGAGCCACATCGCCCAGAGCCGGGCCATGATGGCAAAGCTCGGATTGGCAGGCTTTCCGTCGCTGGTTCTGGAAAGCGAAATCGGTGAGTGGCACCCTGTACCTTTGAACCGCTTCTACGGCCAGACAGAGGCAATGCTGGGTTGGTTTGACTCAAGTTTTGCCAAACAGCTCTCTGGGATTGACGCCAAGAGAGATAATCCGAAAGCCGCGCCAAGCGCTCCGGCGGCTTGTATCCTGGGAGGCGGCTGCGATTAAGCTTTCCGCATGGATTTGAGCGGGCTTAAGGGCGTTGAAAGGGGCTGCAATCTTAGTCTTGGCTTGAGTAAAATGAGCATCGTAAGCTTGCGATAAAAGCTGACAGCAGAAGGGGATGAATACCTATTGGTTGTATTCATCCCTTTCTCTTTTTGCCTTTGTTCGTTGGTACTGTGCCACTGCCTTATGTTGGCTTTGCTTTAACCCTGTGCCGCTTTGGCCTGGGTGTGGCGTTTGGCTAGGTTGGCATGGATATCATCGAGGGACAGTTGCTGATCTTCCAGCAGTACCAAGAGGTGATAGAGAAGATCCGAGGCTTCATTCACCAACTCTTCGCGATCATGAGTGGCCGCCGCCAGCGCGGTTTCCAATCCCTCTTCGCCCACCTTCTGGGCAATGCGCTTGGTACCACGCTGAAACAGCGAAGCGGTGTAGCTCTCGTTGGGGTCTTCCTCCTTTCTGGAGGCTATAAGGCTTTGCAGGCGATTGATAAAGGGGTGCACTTCGCCGCAGGCCGGATTATCCCAGCAGCTGCCAGTCCCCTTGTGGCAGGTGGGGCCTATGGGGTTGGCCTGCAGCAGCAGGCTGTCGTTGTCACAGTCCACTCCTATGCTGACCAATTGCAGCAGATTGCCTGAGCTTTCACCCTTGGTCCAGAGCCGCTGTTTGCTGCGGCTGTAAAAGGTCACCAGGCCTTTGCTCAGGGTGACATCCAGGGCTTCGCGGTTCATATAACCCAGCATCAACACCTTGCCGCTGTGAAAGTCCTGCACTACGGCCGGCAGTAATCCCTGTTGTTTATCCCAGTCCAACTGTTTGAGCCAGTCGGCATTGTTTGTCTCGGTTGTCATATTAAATACCTGTATTGGGTTGTGGGGCTTAGGGCATTAGCTGCCAATGGCGACGCCACTTTGCTTGAGAAAGGCTTTCAGCGCCTGGATCTCTATGATCCCCTTGTGAAATACGCTGGCGGCCAAAGCGGCATCGACCTTGGCTTTGTCGAAGACCTCGAGAAAATGCGCCATGGTGCCGGCACCGCCGGAGGCGATAAGCGGCACATCGCAGACGGCTCTCACTTTGGCGAGCTGCTCGATATCATAACCCTGGCGCACCCCATCCTGGTTCATCACATTGAGGACGATTTCGCCGCAGCCCTGGCGCTGCACTTCTTCGACCCAATCCAGGGTGAGCCATTGGGTGTCGCGGGTCGCAGCTTCATCGCCGGTAAACTGTTTCACCTTATAGCTGTTGTCATTGGCATCGAAGAAAGAGTCTATACCCACCACTATGCACTGGCGGCCGAATTCATCCTGCAGCCTGCGAATAAGGCTGGGATCCGACAGTGCCGGTGAATTGATGGAGATCTTGTCGGCACCGAATGCCAGCAGCTCGCGTGCCTGGGCCAGGGTCTTGATGCCACCGGCCACACAGAAGGGGATGTCTATCTGCTGCGCCACCCGGCTGACCCAGGACTTATCCACCACCCGCGAGTGGGCGCTGGCGGTGATATCATAGAACACCAGTTCATCGGCGCCTTCGGTAGCATATCTGGCCGCCAGCGGCACGATATCGCCTATGGTTTCGTGGTTACGAAACTGCACGCCTTTGACCACCTTACCGTCTCGTACATCGAGACAAGGGACTATACGTTTTGCCAGCATGCGATCGCCTCCTCTACGCTGAATTCGCCGGTTAGCAAGGCCTTGCCGATAATCAGGCCGCTGGCACCGGAATCCCTGACTGCAGCCACATCATCCAGACTGGCGATACCGCCGGAGGCCTGCCAGGCGATATCGGGAAAGGTCTGCGCCAATTCGCGGTACAGGGCCGTGTTGGCGCCCGTCATGGTGCCATCACGACTGATGTCGGTGACCAAGGCATGTTTAAGGCCCAAAGGGGCAAACTGGGCCACCAGAGATTCCAGGGTTTTACCACCGCCACTCTGCCAGCCGTGAACCGCCACTATTTTCTCGCCGGCGGCATTGATATTGACATCCAGCGCCAGACAGATGGCATCCGGGCCGTATTGCTCGAGCCAGGCGCCAACCAGTTTGGGCTCACGCACCGCCAATGAACCTATCACTACCCGGGAAACCCCGGCCTTGAACAGTTCATCGAGCTGACGCTGGCTGCGCACGCCGCCGCCCACTTGCAGTGGTGTATTCAGGGCGGCCGCGAGTGACGCTATCAGGCTGCTCTGGCAGCGCTCAGGGTCTTTGGCGCCGGTCAAGTCCACCAGATGCAAGAGTGAAGCGCCCTGGGCCTGATAAGCGAGCAGTTGGGCTTCAGGTTGCAGATTGAAGCGGGTCTCCTGTTGGTAATCGCCCTGAAACAGGCGCACTACCTGACCTTCTATGAGATCGATTGCCGGTATAATCATGCTGCAGCTCCGCTAAAATCATCCTGGGTCAGAGTGAGAAAGTTAGCCAGGATAAGGCTGCCGATAGCGGCGCTCTTTTCCGGGTGAAACTGCACTCCCATAAAGTTGTCTTTGGCAATGGCGGCGCTGAAACGCTCGCCGTAACAGCATTCGGCTATGGTGGCCGCCGAAGGCACGGCGCAAAAGGAATGGACGAAATAGCAGTAGCTGCCTTCATCGATACCGGTAAACAGCGGGTGCGCCTGGCCGTTGGCATCAAGTACGGGGCTCAGTTGATCCCAGCCCATATGTGGACTGGGCAACCCCTTGCAGTCGAGCTGGCGTATAGTGCCCGGGATTAGCCCAAGACACTGGCATTCATCGGCATCTTCGCCACTTTCCTGCGAGCTGTCACACATGAGCTGCATACCGAGACACACTCCCAGCACCGGCTGTTTCAGCGCCTTGATAACAGGAATTAGCTGTTTTTCGGTGAGCGCCGCCATGGCGGCTCTGGCTGTGCCCACCCCAGGAAGCACCACTCTTTCGGCGCTGCGGATAACCTCGGCATCATCACTGATACAGACTTCGGCGCCGAGACGCTCGAAGGCGTATTTCACTGAGCTCAAGTTGGCGCAGCCGGTATCTATTATCACTGTCTTGGCAACGGCTTGGGTCATTACAACACTCCCTTACTGGAAGGCAAGGCATCGCCTTCAACCTTGATGGCCTGGCGTAGAGTGCGCCCCAGCACCTTGAACAGCGCCTCTACCTTGTGGTGGTCGTTGTCGCCCTCGCAGCCAAGGTGCAAGGTGCAGCGCAGGCCGTCGGCAAAGGAGCGAAAGAAGTGCGCTACCATCTCTGTGGCCAGCTCCCCGACCTTTTCCCGCTCAAATTCGGCGTTGAACTTGAGGAAGGGACGACCGGAGAGATCCAGCAGGCAGTCGCCGCGGGCTTCATCCATGGGCAGGGAAAAGCCGAAACGGGCAATACCGCGTTTATCACCCAGCGCCTGACGCAAAGCATCGCCCAGCGCCAGCGCGGTATCTTCCACACTGTGGTGATCGTCTATCTCAAGATCGCCGTCAACCTTGACCGCCAGTTTGAAATTGCCGTGGGTGGCAATCTGATCCAGCATGTGATCGAAAAAGCCTATGCCGGTATTGATGTCGCTGCTGCCGGCGCGGTCGAGATCCACCTCGACCCGAATGTCGGTCTCTTTGGTGGTGCGCACCACAGTTGCCTGGCGACCCCGGCTCAAGAGGGCATCACAGATATCGCCCCAGTTGAGCTTTTCCCTGTCATAGCGATAGCCGGTCAAGCCCATGGCCTCGGCCAGGGCAATATCGGTTTCCCGATCACCAATAACTGCCGAGCGGGTGAAATCCACCAGGCCCTGGGTCAGAAACGCTTTTACCAACCCAAGTTTGGGTTTGCGGCAACTGCAGTTTTCATCGTTGAAGTGAGGGCAAATCAACACCTCGCTGAAGTTGACCCCCTGGCTTGAAAAAATCTGCATCATCAGATTGTGGGGCGCATCGAAGTCTTCTTTCGGGAAGGAGGGGGTGCCCAGGCCATCCTGATTGGAGACCATCACCAAGCGGTAACCGGCGCTTTGCAGTTTGAGCAGCGCCGGAATAACGCCGGGTTCAAACACCAGCTTATCCAGTCTGTCCACCTGTTTGTCGGTTTGCGGCTCTTCAATAAGGGTGCCGTCGCGGTCGATAAAGAGTATTTTCTGGCTCATTGATGTTTCCTTGTGCCGGCCGCTGCCGGGCTGATTATTATCGTTATTGCACCTGGCTCAGGGCGGCGAGCAGCCGCTCGGTATCTGAGTCATCGCTGAAACTGAAACGTATGGCGTCGACAAGACGCGGATCCCGGTAGCTGCGGGCGACTATGCCAAAGCGCTGCAACTGCTCACGCACCTTGGGGGCATCGGCGAAATACGCCAGCAGATAGTTGCCGCCACTTGGCAGTACCCGGGCACCGAGTCTTTCCAGCGCCGCAGCCACTCTTTGCCCCTGAGTCTTGAGCAGCGCCACATCGGCCTGCATTCTGGCTATGCCCTCAGGGCTTAATGCCAAAGCCGCCAAGCGTGCCACAGGGACAGGTACCGGGTAGGGGGCCAGCACCTGTTTTACCATCTCGATAATGCCTTCATTGGCCAGCATAAAGCCGCAGCGGGCTCCGGCCAGGGCAAACGCTTTGGAGAGGGTGCGCAGCACGACTAAGTTGGGATACTCCTTGAGCAAAGAGACGGCGCTCAGCTCGGGACTGAATTCAATATAGGCTTCATCCACTACCACTAGCGTGTCTGGCATGGCCTCGAGCACCCGCAGAATTTCACCCTGGCTTACCCAGGTGCCTGTGGGGTTGTTGGGGTTGCAGATAAACAGCAGTTTGGCGCCTTGGGCCTGGGTTAACGCTTTGGGCAACTGAAAGTTGTCATCCAACGACAGTGTCTTGACCTCGACATTGAAGGTCGCGGCGCTGATGGCGTACATGCCGTAGGTGGGGCCAAAGAGGGCGATGCTGTCTGCCCCCGGGGTGCAAAAGGTGCGGATCAACAACTCTATCGCTTCATCGGCGCCGCGGCTGCAGATGAGCTGCAAATCTGAGACTCCGGCATAGGCGGCATAGGCGGCTATCACCTCTGGCGGCTGGCACTCGGGGTAGCGGTTGACCCGGTCGATATCAGTGTGGTTGAAGGGGGATTCGTTGGCGTTGATCCAGACTTCCCCCTGGCCGCCAAGGCGCCTGGCGCTTTGATAGGGCTCGAGCGCCAAAAGCTCGGGGCGAGCCAGAGTGGCGGCAAGCTCGCGGCTTTGCCGGGTAACGGCTGCTGTAACCTTCTTGAGATCCGCTGTGGGGCTATTAATGGCTGCAGGCATGGTTGTTATTCCTCTACACTCGCCGACGGCGCGCTCAGTGATGAAACACTCTCGGTTGAAGCTTCCGCTCCGGATACCCCAAGAGAGGCCAGACGCAGGGCAACGGCATTGCTGTGAGCGTCAAGTTGCTCCGCCTGGGCCAGGGTCATTACCGAGGGCCCCAAGGCGCAAAGACCTTCGGCACTCAGCTCCTGCACGGTAAAGCGGCGGCAGAAATCCGCCAGTGACAGGCTGGATACCGAGCGGCTGTAGCCGTAAGTGGGCAGCACATGGTTGGTTCCGCTGGCGTAATCACCCACAGATTCCGGGGTGTAGGGGCCGAGAAATACAGAGCCGGCGGCGCGAATTTGTGCCAGCAGCGCTCTTGGGCTGCGGGTCTGGATGATAAGGTGCTCGGGGCCATAGCGGTTGGAAACGGCTGCAGCCTTATCCAGTGAATCGAGCAGTAAAATACGGCTTTCGGCCAATGCCTGGCGGGCAATATCGGCGCGGGGCAGGGCCGCAAGCTGCTTGTCCAGCTCTTGGATGACGGCTTTTGCCAGCGATTCACAGCTAGAGAGCAATATCACCTGAGAGTCGGGGCCGTGCTCGGCCTGTGACAGGAGATCGGCCGCCACAAAGGCTGGATTGGCAGTCTCATCGGCGATGACCAGCACTTCGGATGGCCCCGCCGGCATGTCGATACTGACTCGCGCCCTGGGATCCTGGGACAACTGGCGCTTGGCTTCGGTGACGTAACGGTTGCCGGGGCCAAATATCTTGTCCACCGGCGCTATGGTTTCCGTGCCCAATGCCAGCGCGGCAATGGCTTGGGCGCCACCGGATTGGTAAATATCTTCGATGCCGCATTCGCTGGCGGCGTAGATGATGGCGCTGTCTATCGGTGCCGGGCTTATCAAGACCCGGCGGCGACAACCGGCGATTCGGGCCGGCAGCGCCAGCATCAACACAGTGGAGATCAGCGGCGCGCTGCCGCCCGGTATGTAGAGGCCGACGCTGTCTATGGCTTCGCTTCTGAGTTCACAACGCACTCCGGCCTGGGTATTGAGATCCAAAGCCTGGGGCTGCTGCGCGCTGTGGAACACATCTATGTTGGCCATGGCGGTCTTGATGGCCTCTTTGAGCTCAGGGCTAACGTCCTGGGCAGCGGCTTTTATTTGCGCCTGACTGAGGGCGATATTCTCAAGGGGGATATTATCAAAGCGCTCGCTGTACTCCCTGAGGGCTTGGTCCCCCTTGGCGGCGACGGCCTCAATGATCTCGCCGACGCTCTGCTCGAGCGCTTTGCTGCTCACCAGGGAGGAGCGCTGGAGCGCGGCGGCCTGTTGGCTTTCGCTCAGTTTGTCCCATACCAGATACTGCATGCTTCACCCCATCATCTTTTCAATTGGCATTACCAGAATCGAGCTGGCACCGAGCTTGGTCAGCTCTTCCATTGTGTCCCAGAACAGATCTTCTGTGCTGACCGCGTGGATGGCGACCCGGTTGCTGTCATCGTTGAGCGGCAACACAGTGGGGTTCTCGGCGCCGGGCAGTAGGGCAACAATCTGCTCCAGGGTTTCAGTGGGAGCGTGCAGCAGGATATATTTGCTTTCCCGGGCGCGGATGACGCCGTTGACCCGGCTCATCAGCTTGTCGATCAAGGCCTGTTTGGCCGGGGTTTGGGTTTGCTGTGATTGAATGACACAGGCCATGGAGCGAAAGATCACTTCGGTCTCGTACAAGCCATTGGCTTCCAGAGTAGCGCCGGTGGAAACCAGATCGCAGATCCCGTCGGCGAGTCCGGCGCGGGGAGCGACCTCTACCGAGCCCTTGAGCATACAGTCGCGATAACTTATGCCTTTATTTTGCATAAAACGGCGCAGCAGGTTGGGGTAGGAGGTGGCAATTCGCAAGCCTTCCAGTGAGGCGGCGTCCTGATAAGGGAATTCACTGGGTACCGCCAGCGATAAACGGCAGGCGCCGAAGTCCAGTTGTCTGAGTTTGTTGCAGGCCGAAGGTTTGCCCAGTGTCTGCCGTTCTATCTGCTCCTCTTCCAGCACATTCTCGCCAATGATCCCCAAATCGACCACGCCATCCATGACCAGGCCGGGAATGTCGTCATCACGCACCCGCAGCAGATCCAGTGGCATATTGTCGGCGTGGGCTATCAGACGCTGTTCGTTAACGGTGAATTTTACGCCGCAGTTTTTCAGCAGTTGTTGTGATTCTTTCGAAAGCCGGCCCGATTTCTGGATGGCGATGCGCAGTCGATTTGAAGTCATAGTGGTCATTCCTGTTGGTCAATTCAATCTTGGTTAAAAAACTCAAATCCGGAAACGAAAAACCCCCGGAATTCCTTCCAGGGGTTTTCAGATCTTATGAATCAACCGCCAGAAGGAATGAACCTTCGGCAGTCAGCTCCGAAGGCTACCGCTCGTGGTGGTGATGATGGATAGCGTTGCGAAGCTGTGTCATGTAATAAATCCTGTGATTTCACGCTGTAATTTTGCAGCGCATAAACATTCAATTCTGAGCCGATTCGGCTGGTGTGTTTTAAGCTAATCCCTTTGGCTGGAATTTGCAACACCCAAAATCAAAAAATGTCTGCTGCTTGAAAAGGATTCATCAAGCGGCCCGCTTGGGCATAAGTTTGCGAATCGTTAGCTAAAGAGTTGGTGTAAGTGGCTATGTTAACTATGTCAGCTATGTCAATGCCAACTCTGTCAACTATGCCAACTCTGTCGGGTAGAGCGGCTTGGCGATAAGGTTTGTCCCTTGTATCCGTCACTCAAATAGCGATAATGCACGCCATACCCCAGGGCAAAATGGAGCACAATGCGTAATCGACTCGTCAGCGAAACGGCACTGGCCTTTGCCCCGGGCGGCCCTTTGGCCACCAATATCAGGGGCTTCAAGCCTAGAGAGCAACAACTGGAGATGGCCCGCGAAGTGGCCCAGTTACTCCATGGCTCAAGCGGCGCTGCAGTGCCTTTGGTGCTCGAAGCCGGCACAGGGGTTGGCAAGACCTTCGGTTATCTGATCCCGGCGCTGCTCTCCGGCAAGCAGGTGATTGTCTCCACCGGCTCAAAGAACCTGCAAGAACAGCTGTTTTATAAAGATCTGCCGGCCTTGCTGCAGATGCTGGATCTGCAAGTTCGGGTGGCGCTGCTCAAAGGGCGCAACAATTATTTGTGTCAGTTGTTGCTGGAGCAGCAGTTGGATGGCGCCCAGAGCCGTAGCCCGGAAGTGCTCGATGATCTGCTCAGGATAAATCAATGGGCCGCGGCCAGCACAGATGGCGATCTCGGCACTCTGGCCACGGTTTCCGAACAGTCGCCGGCACTGGCGCTGGTGGCTTCTTCGAAAGAGCGCTGCACCGGCAAGCGCTGCGCCTTCTATGACAGCTGCTTTACCCGCAAGGCCAGACAGAAGAGCCTGGAAGCCAGGATTATCGTGGTTAACCATCATCTGTTTTTTGCCGACAGGATCCTCAAGGATACCGGCTTTGCCGAGTTATTGCCCGATGCCGATGCGGTGATTTTCGATGAGGCTCACCTGCTTGCCGATATTGCCGTAACCTACTTTGGTCGCCAATTGTCGCTCGCGGCCATGCAGCGAGTGCTGGAGCGGGTGGAAGCGGTATATCAACAGGAACTCAGGGATACTTCACAACTGAGCGATCTCGCCAGGCGCTGCGGCTCCCGCCTGGCGGATTGGGCGCAGATGACCCAGGCTTCCGGGCAAAGCGACTGGCGCCCCTTGTTGGCCGATAAAGAACTTGCGAGGCAATGCTGGCAGCTGCTCGAAGAGTTTCGGGCGCTGGAGCGGGTAATGCTGGCCAATATCGGTCGCAGTGATGAACTGGATGATTGCCTGGAAAAATGGCTAGATTACTGCGGGCAGCTGCAGCAGTTTTTCAACTGTGAAGACCAAAGTGCGGCTTACAGCATAGAGCAGGGCAGTCGGTTGCCGACGCTGAGAATGGCGCCTATTGATGTTGCCAAGGCGTGTCAGGCGCTGTTTGAGGTGCAAACCCGATGGCTATTTACCTCGGCAACGCTACAGGTGAATCGCAGCCTGAACCATTTTTGCCGGACATTGGGGCTTAAGGGGGCCAGGGAGCTTATTCTGGACAGCCCTTTTGACTACCGACGCCAGGCAATTTTGTGTGTCCCCAGGGAGCTTGGGGATGTGCGCTCTGAAGGGGATTATCAGTTTCGGCGCCTGCTTGAGGTGTGCGAGCAGGCGATTAATGCGGCCAAGGGCCGAACCTTTATTTTGTTTACCAGTCACAGGATGCTCCAACGGGTGGCGCAGGCGCTTCATGGTCGCAGCCGCTATCCACTCCTGGTGCAAGGCAGCGCCGGCAAGCAGACTCTGCTAAAAAAGTTTCGTCAGCTGGGTAATGCCGTGCTGCTGGGCACCGGCAGTTTTTGGGAAGGCGTGGATGTGCGCGGCAAGTTACTCTCTTGCGTGATAATCGACAAACTGCCCTTTGTGTCTCCGGACGATAATCTCTATCGCGCCAGAGCCGCAGAGATCAGTAAGCGACAGGGTGACCCCTTTATGGAGTTGGCCTTGCCCCAGGCTGTGATAGCACTCAAGCAGGGTGTTGGGCGGCTCATTCGTGACGAGAGCGACCGCGGTGTGCTAATTCTCTGTGATAATCGCATCGTCAATCGCAGCTATGGTCAGGCATTTCTCAACTCCTTGCCGCCCATGTACCGAACCCGCAACTTGCAGTCTGCTTTGTCTTTTCTTGAAGGGATAGATTGATTAAAAACAGTTGGATACTGTATTTGATAGTATTAATTCAATTTTTGGAACAAATAAATTGATAGTAAAAAGGCGCCTAAAACTAGGCGCCTTTTGCTCTCTGTCTCTCTGTACTAGCTATTAGCCGCGATCTGCGGCCAGCCAGGAAGCAAATTGCTTGGTGTAGTAACTGACAATCAAGCTGGCACCGGCGCGTTTGAAGCCGACAAAGCTTTCGGTAACCACGGCTCTTTCGTCCAGAGCACCGGCCAGAGCCGCAAACTTGATCCCGGCATATTCACCGCCCACATGATAAGCTGCCAAAGGCAACTCGGTACGCTCTCTCAATTGTGACAACACATCCAGATAAGGCGTACCTGGTTTAACCATCAGAATATCGGCGCCTTCCTCTTCATCGAGCAGAGCTTCCAACAGCGCTTGCCGGCCATTGGCGCTATCCAGTTGATAACCTTTACGATTGCCGCTGAGTTCACAATCTACCGCCGCCCGGAATGGGCCGTAGAAAGAGGAGGCAAACTTGGCCGAGTGGGCCAAAATGGCAACATTTTCAAAACCGGCCGCATCCAGGCCCTCGCGTATAGCCCGGATTTGGCCGTCCATCATGGCCGAAGGGGCCAGCATGTCGGCACCGGCGCGGGCAGCGCAGACAGACTGCTTGACCAGGTTTTCCACAGTCGCGTCATTACAAACTTCATTGTGCTCAACCACACCACAGTGGCCGTGATCTGTGTACTCGCAGAAACAGATATCCGGGATCACCAGCATCTCGGGCGCTTCCTGCTTGATGGTGCGGATCATCCGTGCCAACAGGCCGTCATCATTCCAGGTATCGCTGCCGATGGCATCTTTATGGTGTGAAATACCAAAGGGCATCACATAGCGGATCCCGAGGGCCTTCAGCTCACGGATCTCAGCTGCCAGCATGCTCTCGGGCAATCTGCTGATCCCGGGAAGGGTGCTGATGGCCACAGGCTCAGTAATGCCTTCTTCGATGAACAGTGGGTGTACCAGATCTGTCAGGGAAACTTGCTGCTCGCGAACCAGATCCCGCATGGCTTCTGAGCTGCGAAGACGGCGAAGGCGACGAAGAGGTTTGGTGAAGCTGCCGTGACGGCAATGACTGTCTGACATGAGATTTCCTTTACTGCTATGGCGGGTGCCTGTTTGCCGAATATTGTCTCAAGACCCGGTAACCAGCACTAAGCTATTGAGGTTAAAGGGGCGCGAGCGCCCAAGTGCGCCTAGGATACCCTTTGCAGGAAACGCGATACTATGACAGGGATCACAGTTCATCCAGGCAGATGTTGGCAGGTGCAATACTGGTCTCACAGGGATGTGTTCCCTGTTGCCAATGCTGTTTGTCGAGCTTTGCGGTGCAGCCACTGTCTTCCATCAGGGCCCGCTCACCGTCTGCGCTGCAAAGCAACAAGAGGGCATGATCCTCGATACGAAACAGGTGCAGTTGGTATTGACTGAATGGCTCGAGCAGGGAGGCGTCATGGGCTGTGGCCAACGCCAATAAAGTTTGGCCGTCGAGGTTGGCCGGATGATTTTCATAACGTATGGTGGCTTCGGCCGCGCTGGTCACCTTGGTCAGTGCCGGTGCCAGTTGTTGGTATTCCTGATCATGCCTGTCACCGAGACCGCAGCCACCAAGTGTCGGTAGCAGCGCCAGCAGCAGGCAGGCGATAGGGCCTTGATGGAAAATTGATTTCATCCTTGAATCCTTATCTACAAATAGTGTTAGGTCGGCGTTAGTTCTTGCCAAAAGGCCAGTTTACCTGCGGCATCCCGGCCCGTGTCCAAATTCCAATCTTTGATACTTTCCAGATAGGCGCTGTCTTGCTCCAGCACACCGCTGGCGATAAGTTGCCAAAAGTGTTTGACGTTTTCTCTGGCGCGCAGAAAAATCGCGTCATAGTGCATATCGCCTTCAGGGGTGGTCAGGGTTAAATACGTTTTTTCAATCTGCTCCTGCTCCGGATATAGGACGGCGAACTTGACGCCCAGGTGGCGGGCAAACGGCAGCAGTCTGTTGCCTTCCTCGGCAATCTTGTCCACCACAGTGATAAAGCCTTTATGCCAGTCATTGATGGCTGGCGGATTATTGGCCCATTCCTCTATATATACATCTTTGAAGCAGTTGTCCCACAATTTCTCTATGACAGGATCCAGTTTCTGACCTGTGGCATCGCAGCAGGCGGCAATACCGGAATCCAGGTGTTCTGACAGACCTATTGCCCCGAGATTGAGCTTGGGATAGATGTAGGCATCCTGATGCATTTCACAATACCTGTGGGCATCGGCGTTTTCTTTGTAGGGGCCGACTTTCATCTCAATAACCGGATGGACAGTGACATCTGCGATCACATGGGCACAATAGCCCAGCAACCAGGCCAGGCCCTTGTCGCGTTCTTCCCCTTCACTGCAGGCCAGGTGACGAACGCCGGCTTTGAGCATTTCGCCGCTATGCTGGTAATGCATCTTGTCGGCCCAACTTTTGGCCTGTTGGCGGTCATTGAGAGCGAGATAGGGATAATCCGGGCTGACAGCCCCGAGCTCGCAGTACTTGAAGTGCTTCAGTAAGGCGCGAATAGCGTCCTTGGGCATATGGGTAACCGCCTCCAGCTCAAGTGGCTGTCTGAGGCTATTGACCAGTGTGAGGTGTGCATAGGCGCCTGGCATTCCCTGGCCTCCAATCCTTTGCTGTTGCGTGCTGTTCCTTGAGGTTAACCTTAGCCGCTGAAGGTGAAAACGGCCATAGCCCGAAGCTACTATCAAGCGCAATTCACTCAAGAGTAAATCAGACTGGCCGCTTTCCTTGGTTGAGGCCTAGAAACCACCATGTCACCGCCCGAAAACAGCTAGGAAACGGCCGGTGAAGCCTGGGCTTTACTGTGGCGGATATGGCGCTCCACCAGAGCGCCTATCAGGTACATCATCAAGTAACCGCAGCCGAGGGCGAGGATCACCGCCACCACATTGGCCGTCAGTTGCCTGAGCAGGAAGAAGGCGCCTACCAGAGTAATGATGCCGGCCAGGCGGATCAGCAAACTGGCATTGAAGTAGCCTTCGGCTTTGATATAGGCCAGTTGATAACCGTTGAGCATCAGAAAAATGAAGAAAATGGCATAGTGCAGCAGTACCGGCACGGCGCCGTGATACTGGGGCGGAAACAGCATTCTGAATAGACTCTCGCCGCCCAGCAGCATGACAACAAAGAAACTGATGCTGACAATCAGCGCCAGCTTGTAGAGCCAGTGTTTGATGGCGCGGATCTGTTCATTGTCCCGGGCGCGAACACAGACCGCCAATTCCGGCAATACGAAGCGGTAGATAGGGAATACAAACAGCAAGGTCATGTAGGTAAATACCGGCCTGACCACCACTTGGAAATCCCCCAGCTCTTCGACACTGAAATAACGTATGGTCAGCAGTACGGTAATATAGATCATCAGAATGCTGGAGCCGGCCTCGAGCGAGGCGGTGACACTTCGCTTCATAAAGCTTTTCAGCGCCGGCTCCAGATTGACCTTGGCGAGCGGCGCGGTGGCGATTTGACGCCGCCTTCTCAGATACATAAAGGCCGCGATAATCAGAGACGACAGCGTCGTAGCGTAAAAGAGTGCCCCCAGTGGCGCCATACTCAGCCCGTAGTAACACAGGGCAAAGGCCAGCACCAAAGACAGCGGCTCCATCCAGGTTACCTTGTTACTGATTTCATAGAGACGATACATGGCAACCAGGTTGGTAAAGTACACCTTGAGCCCCATGCTGACTATGATGCCCACCAGTTGCAGGTACTCCACATCTATGGCGAGTTTGTGCTTGATATAGGGCAGTATGATGCCCCAGGTCAGCAGCACTACAAGGATCAGCACATAGCGGAAAATATTGATGATATCCCTGTCGTTGCGGGTCTGGCTGTAAGACACCACCATAGACGAGCGAAAGCCTGTCATCAGGATCAGTGACAGCGAGATGATATCGATAACCGTGTGGTAGATAGCCAGATCCGCCTTGGGAACCCAGCTTGCGAGCCAGACTTTAAAGGAAAACCCAATTGCTATGCTGATGAGCGTGGCCCAAATACCGGCGACAAAGGCACGTTTCAACCGCGAAACTGCGGTTTCATTGGAAGACTGAGAGAGGCTGGACATAACAGACGCTAACCGAAAAGGGGACTCCATATTAGTTGAGAACTGTTCTCATTGTCCATGATAAGGATCACAAGGGCAGATCCGGGCTTGGTTTCGGCGTATTTGATGGTATGATCCCGCCGCTATTAACTCGCCGAAGGCCATACCTTCGCCCATCAAGGTTGAACCCATGACATCGACTACACTTGCCAACTCTCCTGTTATTCTGGCTCTGGATACCTGTACCGAACTCTGCTCAGCGGCGCTGGCATGGCAAGATGGCAGCATTGCGGAATCTGTCGATGCGCCCCGTGAACACAGCCAAAGATTGCTGCCCATGATAGAGAACTTGCTGAGCCAATCCGGGCTCAAGATGCAGGATATCGGCCTTATCGCCTATGGCCGTGGGCCGGGGAGTTTCACCGGTATCCGTATCTGCACCTCTATGACTCAAGGGTTGGCGCTGGGGCTGGATGTACCTGTAATCGGCATCTCTACCTTGGCCGCCATCGCGCAGCAAGCGATAACTGAACATGGTGCGCAGCAGGTGATTTGTGCCATAGATGCCCGCATGGGCGAAATCTATTGGGCGGCGTTTGAACAGGAATCCGGTATGGCCAAACTGGTTGGCATAGAGCAAGTGAGCGCCCCTGAGACAATGACCTCGCCCTTTGCCAATACGGACAAGGTGTATTGCTGCGGCACCGGGTTTGATGCCTACCCGGCACTTTTACAACATGCCGAAAACTTGACCTTGCTGGATGCGGTGAAATATCCTCAAGCCAGTGCTATGCTTGCTTTGGCAAGCCTAGGTTGGCAACAAGGGCAGGCCACCTCGGTCGATGAGCTGGCGCCTGTGTATTTGCGAGATACAGTTGCCTGGAAGAAACTGCCGGGAAGGGAATAGGGCTTCAGGCGGGTTAACTGCCTCAAGGGCTTGGGGCAAACGGGGATCAAACCAGTATCATGATGATCAAGCAGACGGGACATCCGGGTGCAGTTCAAAGTCTGTCGCAGGCGGTAGCCGGCAACAGGCCTCCTGAGCGTGCCCAGCAAACCGTTGAGACTCAAGATGAAATCCTTGTCAGCCCATCCAGGCAGTTGGTCGAGTTTGACAGCCAAGCCCTTAACGACAAATACCAACAAAGAGAGCAGCTGAAGCGGGAAACCGCAGGTCATTCTGATGCTATCGCCCTCTATCTGAATACCCAACACGCCGCGCAGCGGGACGCTATCTCAGCCATGGTGGGCGTAGATGTCTACGCCTGACAGTCCCGCAGCCGATAACGCTTTTGTAAAACCTTCCCGTTCTCTGCCGTTACCGGGAAGAGGCCAGTTTCTGCTGGAACTCCTACTGGCCTTGATGTTGACTCATCTGCCCTATGTCTCTGTCCCCTTCAAATGGTTGGAAAGCTATTTCCATGAATTGTCCCATGCGCTGGCAACGCTGTTAAGCGGCGGGATTGTCAGCCATATCCAACTCTTTCCCAATGGCGCCGGTTTCTGCTTCAGTCAGGGCGGCTGGCCGCTCCTTATCGGATTCAGCGGTTATTTGGGGGCGGCCTTTTGGGGCTGCCTGCTTTACCACCTGGCCACTTGGCCGCGGGGGATCCGGATAAGTTTTGCCTTTATCGGCGCCTTGGTGCTGCTCACCATACTGCTGTGGGGGCGGGACTTACTGACCCTGAGTATCCTCATTAGTCTGAGTGTTCTGTTTCTGCTGCCGCTGAAATTTGGCGGCAATCGATTGCTCAGCGGCAGCCTGCGCCTGGTGGCCTTGATGGTGATGCTCAATGCGCTTGCCAGTCCTGCTGTGTTGCTGGGGCTGGACGATAGGGGGGATGCGGTATTGCTGGCTGAGTACAGCTGGGTGCCTGCGTTCGTCTGGGTATTGCTGTGGTTCGCTTCCGGCTTATTGGCACTACTGCTTTGCTGGCGCCACATAGATGGAAAATCAAACTGATCCTTGGCAAGTCTGCCACTCACTGTTAGCTTGAACTGCAATCTTATTTGGCACCAGTGCGTGCCAAAAAGTCGTTTCGGCGGGTCTGTTGCCGCAGCATAAATCCACATTCAAAGGAGAAGGGAAATGGAATACAAGCAATTTAATCGCAAGCTGGCAACGCCGCTTGGCAAGGCTTTGCTGGTGGCTGGCATGCTGCTTGGCAGCGGTGCAGTGCAGGCCGGCGAACCGGCTTTGCTGGAGGCGGTTAACAGTGACTTTCGCCGGGAAGCCAATGTCGAGCGCGACCAATATCGTCATCCAGAGCAGACACTGGCTTTTTTCGGGATCACTGCGGAGCAAACCGTAATTGAGCTCTGGCCAGGCGGCGGCTGGTACACAGAAATCCTGGCGCCTATGTTGGCGGACAAGGGGCAGTATATTGCCGCCGGTTTCAACACAGCGCCGCAAGAAGACAACCCGGGCAGCCGTTATCGGGCCAAAGCGGGCAAGCGTTATCTAGAATGGCTGCAAGCCCACCCCAAAGAGCTTGGCAAAATCGAACTGGTGGTTTTGGATCCTCCCGCACAGGTAAAACTGGGAGAAGATGCCAGCGCGGATGCTGTACTCACTTTCAGAAACCTGCATAACTGGGCCAGTCAGGGGCAACTGCAAACCGTGTTTCAGGCTGCCTTTAATGTGCTTAAAGATGGCGGCGTCTTTGGTGTGGTTGAGCACAGGGGCAAAGCCGGTAACGGCCCTGACAGCGGCTACATGATGCAGGATGAGATGATAGCACTGGCAGAAAAGGTCGGCTTCACCTTGGAAGCCAGCAGTGAGATCAACGCCAATGCCAGGGACAGTAAGGATTACCCCAAAGGCGTCTGGACCTTGCCGCCAACATTGCGACTGGGTGAGCAGGACAGGGACACTTATCTCAAGATAGGAGAAAGTGACCGTATGACACTCAAATTTATCAAAAAAGCGAACTGATACACTGACAACAGAGGCATTATGTGGCAACCTTCCGCCCCCGTAAAAGCACTGAAGATCCCGCTGCCGCACCTCACGCTGGCTGCCCAATGCTGGGGAGCGGAAGATAAGCCGCTGTTACTGGCATTGCATGGATGGCTGGATAACAGTAACAGCTTTGCCCCTTTGGCCGAGAAGCTGATGAATGATTATCGTATTCTTGCCATTGATTGGCCTGGACATGGTTTATCGGGTCACAGGCCAGGGCGTTATCCGCTGCACTGGATTGATTATCTGTATGATCTTGAGCTGCTGCTGGACCACTTGGCCGGCGATGCACCAGTCACTCTGTTGGGGCACTCCCTTGGGGGGATCGTTGCCAGTGCTTATGCTGCAGCGTTTCCTGAACGAGTCGATAAGTTGCTGTTGATTGAAGCCTTCGCTCCTCTCTATGAGGCGGTGGAGCAGGCCAAACCCAGGCTGAGAAAAAGCTTTGCTGCCCACAAGCGTATGCTCGGCAGCAAACGTAGCCAAGTGGTTTATGACAGTATCGAGCCGGCCATCAAAGCCAGAGTGCAGTTGACCGGATTGGCCGAGCCCTGGTCCAGATTATTGGTGACGCGCAATATGCAAATTGATGCACAGGGTGCCAGTTGGCGCAGTGACCCAAGGCTGCGGCTCGACTCGCCGATGCGACTTTGTTTTGAGCAGGTAGCATCCCTGATGCAGGGGATCGCCATCCCCAGCTTACTTATCACGGGTGAACAGGGATTTCCTGGACTGGTGCAGAGTTTACCTCAGGCCCGCGCCTGGTACAGGGATTTGCAGATAGTACAACTACCAGGGGATCACCATCTACATATGGGGAACGCCGATGAGGTAGCGCAAACTCTGGCCGGATTTCTCCAAGGTAGAAAATCCAATCCGGGGGACTAGGCAAATAAAAGCTTTTATGTGATGATGATCAAAATTTTAAACGCCCGTATGATTTTTGCGGCGCGAAAGTTAACTACCAAGAGTCGAGGCCAAAGGCCTTAATAAGAACTTTATAAAAATACTCAGTGCTTTGCCCGCAGACGCTGCGGGCTTTAACGACAGAGAGAGTCGTTTCCGCTGAAGACGGAATTTTAGGAGAGATTTGTGGACCAGCCCTGGATTAACAGTTTGCCTGCCGACGTGCCTGCCGAAATTGATGCCAGCCGCTATGCTTCCTTGCTGGAGATGTTGGAATCAGCGGTCAATACCTATGCCGACCAACCCGCATTCGTCAATATGGGCGCAACCCTGACGTACCGAAAACTGGAAGAGCGCAGCCGTGCCTTCGCCGCTTATTTGCAAAATGATCTCAAATTGCAAAAGGGCGATCGGGTGGCGATCATGATGCCGAACCTGCTGCAATATCCCATCGCCCTGTTTGGTGTGTTGCGGGCCGGCATGGTAGTGGTCAATGTCAATCCGCTTTATACCCCAAGAGAGCTCAAGCACCAGTTGGTCGACTCCGGCGCCAAGGCGATAGTGGTGGTGTCCAACTTTGCCAGCACACTGGAGCAAGTGGTCGATCAAACTCCGGTCAAAAACGTGATTATCACAGGGCTTGGCGATCTCTTGAGTGCGCCTAAGCGTACCCTGGTTAATTTTGTGGTGAAGTATATCAAACGTCTGGTGCCCAAATACTCTCTGCCACACGCCATCTCTATGCGCCGGGCGCTTCGGGCCGGTAAAAAGGCGCAGTATGTTAAGCCTGTGGTCAAGAGTGACGATATCGCCTTTTTACAGTATACCGGCGGTACCACTGGGGTTTCCAAGGGCGCCATGCTCAGCCATGGCAACATAGTTGCCAACGTATTGCAGGCCAACGGTGCTTATGCCCCTTTGCTCAACGACGGCAAGGAGTTTGTGGTAACCGCCTTGCCGCTTTACCATATTTTCGCCTTAACGGTGAACTGTTTGTTGTTCCTGCATAAAGGCGCCAATAACTTACTGATCACCAATCCCAGGGATATCCCGGGATTTGTGGCCGAACTCAAGAAAACACCTTTCACTGCTCTCACTGGGGTGAACACCCTGTTCAACGCCCTGGTCAACAGCGAAGAGTTTGCCGCTCTGGACTTCTCCCGCCTCAAACTCTCTATTGGTGGCGGTATGGCGGTGCAGCGCGCCGTGGCTGACAAATGGCAGAACATCACCAAGACTCGCTTGCTCGAAGGCTATGGCCTGACCGAAGCTTCACCTCTGGTCGCTTGCTGCCCTTACGATCTGGCCGGTTACAACGGCTCTATCGGCTTACCTGCACCTTCGACGCAAATTCAAGTGCGGGGTGATGACGGTCAGGTATTGCCTCAGGGTGAGACGGGCGAACTTTTTGCCAAGGGGCCTCAGGTGATGTTGGGCTACTGGCAACGTCCGGAAGAAACCGCCAAAGTGATCGACAAAGACGGTTGGCTGGCCACAGGCGATATCGGCTATATGGATGAAAAAGGCTTTTTCTATATTGTCGATCGCAAGAAGGATATGATCCTGGTTTCCGGCTTCAACGTTTTCCCCAATGAAGTGGAAGAGGTGGTGGCCTTGCATCCCAAGGTGGTTGAAGTGGCCGCCGTGGGCGTGCCGCATGAGGTCAGTGGTGAACTGGTGAAGATTTTTGTGGTGGCAAAAGACAAATCTTTGACCGAGAAGGAGCTTATCAAGCACTGTCGCCATCATTTAACAGGATATAAGGTGCCGAAGCTGGTAGAATTCAGGGACGAATTGCCGAAAACCAACGTAGGAAAGATCCTGCGCAGAGAACTCAGAGATGAGGCCAAATCTGCATAATATAGAGAGCCGGCGCCAGCCGGCTCTTGTGTTTCCGGGACCTGGAAACTCGCGCAGGATGGGAGTTGAATTTGCAAGATTACCTGTATGTAAAAGATGACGCCACTCTGGCGCAGCTGGTGGAACAGTATCGCGAGGCTAAATTGCTGGTACTGGATACCGAATTTGTACGCACCCGCACTTACTATGCTTGTTTAGGGCTCATTCAGGCCTATGACGGCAAGACCCTGGCTCTGATAGATCCTTTGGCCATCTCGGATCTGTCGGGATTTTGGGCCTTGCTGACCGATGAGAAGATCACCAAGTTGTTGCATTCCTGCAGTGAAGACTTGGAAGTGTTTGCCCGCCAAGGCCAATGTCAGCCCAAGCCTTTGTTTGACAGCCAACTGGCGGCAGCCATTGCCGGCATGGGCCATGGCTTGGGTTATGCCAAGCTGGTGCATGAGTGCCTGGGAGTGGAGCTCGACAAGGGCGAGTCCCGCACCGACTGGTTGAAACGACCACTTTCTAAAGCGCAGCTCAGCTATGCCGCCAATGATGTTTATTATCTCTACCAACTCTATCCTCAACTGCAGCAGAAACTGGAGCAGCAGGGCAGGCTCGAGTGGGTATTGGAAGAAAGCCAGCGTATGACAGAAGGGCGTCTGGACGCGCCGGATGAAGACACAGCCTATCTTAGGGTCAAGAACGCCTTTCAGTTGAGTACACCACAATTGGCTGTGCTCAAGGTGCTGGCGGCCTGGCGTTTGCGTAAAGCGTTGGCAAAGGACATGGCGCTGGGTTTTGTCATGAAAGATCATGCCCTTATAGGCTTGGCTAAGCGTCAGCCAAGAGGGATCAATGATGTGCTTTCCATGAAAGAGCTGACGGATCATGAAAAGCGTCTCTACGCCAAGGATGTGCTCAAGGTCATGGCCAAGGCGGATATGAGCAATCTGCCGGAGCCCTTGGATGTGTTGGCTCTCAAGCCGGGATATAAGAGCGCCTTCAAGAGCATTAAGCAGTGCTTGACCGAGATTGCTGAATCCGAAAGTGTGCCTATGGAGTTGCTTGGATCCAAGCGTCATATTCACGAATATCTTGAGTGGGTATGGGACGGCAAACAGGGGCCCACCCCCTTGGTGTTGCTGGGCTGGCGTGGCCAGCTGGTGGCTGACAAATTGGCCAAGCTGGCACTCTGAACCTGGTTGATAAAAGTAAAAAGGCGCCCAAGAGCGCCTTTTTGTGACTGCAGCAGTACTTTACATAGATGCTTTATTCATACTTTGGCTTCAAATGTATGCTCTTGATACCCTTTGCTTTTTACCGAAAAAGCTTGCATCAAGGGCGGTCCGGCAGAGTTACATTGAGCTCGAGTACCGACAGGTTGTCATCGTTTTGATCCAGCTGCACAGATACCTGCTCTTCGGAGATGTGCACATACTTGCGGATCACTTCAATTATCTCCTGCTTCATCTGCGGAAAGTAATCCGGTGCCCCGCGCTCGCCGCGTTGATGGGCAACGATGATCTGCAAACGTTCCTTGGCGGTTGCCGCGGTGCTGCTTTTCTTGCTGCTTCTGAAATAATCGAGTAATGACATAATTTAGCTACCAAATATTCGTTTAAGGAATCCCTTCTTCTCTTCCGCGACGAAGCGCAGCGGAAGCTCTTCACCCAGCAGACGAGCCACAGTGTCCTCGTAGGCCTGTCCGGCATCGCTGTCGTGATCTATGATCACCGGCACCCCTGAGTTGGAAGCCTTGAGCACTGCCTGAGACTCAGGAATAACTCCGAGCAGTTGTATTGCGAGAATTTCCTGCACATCCTCCACACTGAGCATTTCGCCGGTTTTCACTCTGGCAGGGGAGTAGCGAGTCAGCAGCAGATATTCCTTGATGGGCTCAAGCCCTTGCTCGGCACGACGGCTACGGCTTTGCAGCATGCCAAGGATCCTGTCTGAGTCTCTGACCGAGCTGACCTCAGGGTTGGTTGTCACTATGGCGATATCGGCAAAATAGAGTGCCATCATGGCGCCGGTTTCAATACCTGCCGGAGAGTCACAGATGATGTAGTCAAAGTCTTTGCTCAAATCATCAAGTACCTTGCCGACACCTTCTTTGGTCAGGGCATCTTTGTCCCTGGTTTGGGAAGCCGGTAAAACGAACAGTTTATCGCAGCGTTTATCTTTGATCAGCGTTTGGTTCAGATTGGACTCGCCGTTGATGACATTGACAAAGTCGTAAACAACCCGACGCTCACAGCCCATGACCAAATCCAGATTACGCAGGCCGATATCAAAATCGATAACAACAGTCTTGTGTCCTTTAAGCGCCAAGCCGGTAGCGATAGCCGCGCTCGATGTGGTTTTGCCCACACCGCCTTTACCTGAGGTGACAACAATAATTTGTGCCATGTTCTATTTTATCCTTTCCATCTGCCTTATCCGGGCAGCGATTCAACGATTAATGACTCACCGCTGAGCCTGATACAACCACTCTTGGCGGTACAGTGTTGCTGCAGGTTTTCAGTCAACCAGTACTGTCCCGCAATCGAAACCAGTTCAGCTTCCATGGACTGGGCCAGGATCACGGCATGTTTATCACCGCTGGCTCCCGCCATTGCCTTACCACGCAGTGCCCCGTATACATGAATGCTACCATCTGCAATGACTTCTGCGCCATTCCCTACTGCACCAAAAACGATTAAATCACCGTCTTTGGCATAGATTTGTTGCCCGGAGCGCACGTTTTGTTTGACTATCTTGGTGACTCTCGGGGGGGGCGGTGGCAATTCCGACTGTTTCCCGGCTTTGATGCTGGCCAATCCCTGCGCCTTGGCGGCTTCATTGAGTGCCTTATCGGCGGCAGTCACACCAACTATCACCAGTTGTCTTTCGGTCAGTCCCTGGCGCAGCCCTTTGAGATCTATGTCCGTGCCGTTGACCTGACTTAAGTTGAGCACCAGTGGAGCGTTGAGGAAAAACTGGGGAGCCTGGGCGAGCTTGCCATCGAGCTCTTTAAAAAGGGCGTCCAGATCTGGGGTATTGATATGAAGTACAGAGAGCGTAAAAGAAGAGCCCTTTAGCTCTAGACTAGGTTTTGGCATCCCGGCGTCATTCTCCAGAAAATGAGCAGTCAGATTGCGTGACAGCGTTATATTCCAAGGCGTCCATGTTATAGTGTGCCCCGATGAGTGGCAAGTTTGAACCCATGGAAATTGATACAATTATGATCTGTGCTGTCTATAAGAGCCTGAAAAAAGCCGACACCTATTTATTCGTCAACAAGAAAGGCCAGTTTGATGATGTACCTGCTCCCTTGATGCAGGTATTTGGGCCGCCACAACTGGTAATGCTGTTGCCGCTGCAGAAAAGGCTGCAACTGGGTATCGCCGATATCAACAAGGTCAAAGCAGAACTGGCGGAAAAGGGCTATTATTTGCAATTGCCGCCACCGCAGGTGGATATGCTGAAGGAGCTGAGACGCAGCAAGGGCCTGGATGATCATTCTGCTTAAGGAATAACGCGTTTTATGGATAGACTTTCCCTGGTGTTTATTTCGCTGCTGGGCGCGTCGCTGACCAATGTCTGTGCAGCGACCGAAGGCAGTTTTGAGCTGTATCTTGATAAATTAAAACAGGACGCAGCAACGCAAGGGATAGATCAACTCGTATTGGATAAGGCCTTCAGCCAGATAAAATTGTTTAAAAAGGCCTCCAATGATGACAAGACAGCCCCCGAACCGCCAAAGGATCTGGAGCACTATATCCCCAAGGCGATCAGTGAGGAGATGGTGGTAAAGGGTCGGGTACTGGCCGAAGAATATCGACCGCTGCTGGTCAAACTTGGTAAACAATATCGGGTGCAGCCCAGGTTTATTCTGGCCCTTTGGGGGCTCGAGTCAGATTTTGGCAATCAGCAGGGCGGTTATCCTGTGCTTTCCGTGACGGCGTCACTGGCCTATGAGGGACAAGAGGTTTACCGCGATGAGTTTTTTGCGGCACTGAAAATTCTCGCGTCACAATCGCTCGACTTTAACGAGCTCAAGGGCTCGAGTACCGGTGCCATGGGGCCTTTAGGATTGATGCCAAGTGCCTATCTGCAATACGGCAGCGACGGCGACGGTGATGGCAAGGTCGATATCTGGAACAGCTTTGCCGATGGCTTGGCATCTGTGGCCAACTACCTGCAGCAAACGGGCTGGGATGACACCCAAACCTGGGGACGCCAGGTCAAAGCGCCCGAGTCCATAGAGAACAGCCAACTCGGGGTGGATTATCAGGCGAGTTTCAGCCATTGGCAGCAGTTGGGCGTTCGTCGTTACGATGGCGGCGATCTGCCTGGCCGGACCGATATGCAAGTTTCATTGATCATGCCAGATGGTGTCACAGGAAGGCACTATCTGGTATACCAGAACTACCGCGCCTTGCGAAGCTGGCAAAATTCAGACTATTTCGCTTTGGCGGCGGCTTATCTTTCCGAGCGGATCAAGTATCCACCCCGGAAATAGTGTAAAATAGCCATCACGCAAGCTTTCAAGAACGAACCAACAAATTTATGTCCTTCTGGTTAACCAAGACCCTGTCCGAAATGACTCAGGATGAGTGGGAGTCTCTCTGTGATGGCTGTGGGAAATGCTGTCTCAATAAGCTCATCGATGATGAAACCGATGAGCTTTACTATACCAATGCGGCCTGCAAATTGTTGTCTGATAAAGACTGCAGCTGCATTCACTATGAAAAACGCTTTGAATTTGTGCCTTTGTGCACCGCGGTGACGGCGACGAATATCGGTGAGCTGGACTGGCTGCCGGATAGTTGTGCTTATCGGCGTCTGTATCTGGGGCGGCCATTGCCTTCCTGGCATCCACTTTTGACCGGCTCCAAGGATGCGATGCACGAAGTAGGGATGTCGGTGAAGGGCAAGACGCTTTGCGAGAGTAAAGTGCGCGATCTTGAAGATCATATTGTACTCTGGCCACTGAAGGACTTGGATTGATTTCATCCAGGCATCAAGAGTAAAAAGCCAAACACGATTGTTTGGCTTTTTTATGTTTATAGGAAACCCGCTAGCTAAAATTGAATACCTAGTTACGGCTCTTGCTCAGAATAGGTACAACATAGAGCAGCAGTGCTACCAGATATGTGGCAAAAGCAACAATCATCCACTGTGACATAGTGATGCCGATAAAGCTCCAGGGAATATCGGTGCACATACCTGTTGGCATAAATACCGAAGGCAGCCATTCATGCAGTGGCATCCAGGAGGGGAAGTCCGGCAGGAATGAACAGGTGGAAAAAGGCGATGGGTTTTGCTGCATATCGTTGAGTTCAATGGCCAATCTCAGCCCCCAACTGGCGCTTACCCCCCACAGCAAGGCCGCCACAAGTCGCACTGGACGTACACTCGGCGCAAGAAAGCCTATGATGCCGGCTAGCAGCAATCCCAATACGGCCAAACGCTGGTAGATACACATGACGCAAGGCTCGAGCTGCATCACATGTTGAAAGTACAACGCAGCCAGCTCCAGAGACAGGGCGCTGAGCGCCAGAATTCCCCAGGCCATGTGGGAGTGGGCGAAACGTATCATTGCTGTCAAAACTATTCTCCATTGATTACCCATCAGTCCAAGGCGAGGTGGGATAACTCCTCAGATGGATATGACACCCATAAAAAAACGCCCTAGAGGGGCGTTTTTTGGACTCTACTGAAACCAAAAGGTTCAGTCAATACATAGACTAATGGCCTACGGCCGCACCTTTACCCAGCACTTCCTGGGCACTGTGGTGCAGGATCATGCCTGAGTCGTAGAAGTATTGGGTCATCTGCTCCAGGAAACCTGTCTCAATTGCCAGTACACCAACAATGGACAACACGATAGTGTAAGGCAGTGCCATCCATACCATGCGGCCATAAGAGAGACGAATGAGGGGAGCCAGAGCGGAAGTCAGCAGGAACAGGAAGGCCGCCTGACCGTTAGGGGTAGCCACTGATGGCAGGTTGGTTCCTGTGTTGATGGCAACGGCAAGCAGGTCAAACTGATCGCGGGTGATCTGGCCATCAATCAGTGCGGCTTTCACCTCGTTGATATAAACGGTACCCACAAACACGTTATCACTGACCATGGACAACAAGCCGTTGGCAACATAGAAGATAACCAGCTGCATATTGCCTTCAAAGCCGAGAGCCCATTGAATAACAGGAGCAAACAGGCCTTGGTCAATAATCACACCCACCACGGCGAAGAATACTGCCAGTAGAGCGGTAAAGGGCAGGGCTTCTTCGAAGGCTTTACCCAGAGCGTGCTCATCGGTAATACCGTTGAAGGCTGTGGTCAGGATGATAACTGAAAGACCAATAAGACCAACCGATGCCAGGTGGAAGGCCAGACCGACAATCAGCCATACACCGACCAGAGCCTGGATAACCAGCTTCATCTTATCTTTGCTGGTTCTGTGGGCATCTTCATGGGCGGCAAATTCCACCAGAATTTTGTGTACAGCGTCTGGCAGTTGGGCGCCATAACCACAGATACGGAATTTTTCCACCAAGACACAGGTGAGGATACCGGCAAAGAATACGGGTACAGTCACAGGTGACATCCGCAAGGCGAATTCAGAGAACTGCCAGTTAGCCTGGGCGGCGATGATCAGGTTTTGCGGCTCACCGACCATGGTGCACACACCACCGAGGGCGGTACCGACACCGGCGTGCATCAACAGGTTACGCAGGAAGCCCCGGAAGTCTTCCAACTCTTGGGCGTTAAGCTGGTCATTCCCGTCAGAGGTATGGTCATGATCGGCGCTGAAATCTTTACCGGATGCGACCTTATGATAGATGGAGTAGAAACCGACTGCTACAGCGATGATAACCGCAATAACTGTCAAGGCATCGAGGAACGCAGACAGGAAGGCTGAGGCGACACAGAACATTAGGGATACGACCATTTTGGAACGCACCTTGGTGATCATTTTGGTAAATACATAAAGCAGCAACTGCTTCATAAAGTAGATACCGGCCACCATGAATACCAATAGCAGCAGTACTTCGAGGTTGGCTTCAATCTCGTGCAGTACCTGACTGGGACTGGTCATACCGATAAACACGGCCTCAATCGCCAATAAACCACCGGGTTGCAGAGGATAGCATTTAAGCGCCATGGCCAGAGTGAAGATAAACTGCACGACCAAAAACCAGCCCGCAACAAAGGGGTTGATACTGAAGAGTATCGGGTTGATGATAAGAAAAATCAGTATCGCAAGCTTGTACCACTTGGGCGAGTTGCCCAAGAAGTTACTCATAAAAGCCTGAATCGGTGTAGCAGGCATGTCTTCCTCTCTAATCTGTTATAAGTGAATCTGTTATTAAGTGTGGTAGTTACGTCTTTGGTTGACGAACGGTAAAATTTGCGTAGTTCAGTCTAGCCTAAAGATAAACTCAATGTAATGATTAGGGTATACAGGGATTTCAAAAAGCGGATCTCTAACGCAAAATTCAGTGACAACTGATTTGAACCTGGTCACTTTTATAGCAGTTATTGAGAGCTTGGCAGGGTAGAATTTTTCATCAGTGATCTGGTGGTTTTCATTTTTCGTCGCTCTGGTATGATCTGTGGCCAGAATAATGCTAACAATCGGAAAACCGGGCTGATGATAATCAATGCCAAAGGACCTGCAAGTTTTGCAGAGAAATATATAGTGCGTTCAATTTGGGAAAATAAATTTCCCCCCGGCTCCATACTTCCTGCGGAGCGGGAATTATCAGAGCTGATAGGTGTGACCCGTACAACGCTCAGGGAAGTGCTGCAGCGTTTGGCCCGTGACGGTTGGTTGACGATTCAACATGGCAAACCCACCCGGGTGAATAATTTCTGGGAAACCTCTGGCCTGAATATTTTGGAGACCATTGCCGATCTGAATCCCGAAGGTTTCCCGGTATTGGTTGACCAATTGCTGTCGGCCAGAACCAATGTCAGTGCCATCTACTTCCGTGGTGCATTGCGGCATAATCCCGAGACGGCGGTGGAAGTGCTGTCAAAAATCCACGAGCTGGAAGATGATGCCGAGGCCTATGCCGAATTTGATTACCAGTTGCATCACACCTTGGCGTTTTCATCAGGTAACCCGCTGTACGTGCTGATCCTCAATGGTTTCAAGGGGCTGTATGCCAGAGTCGGGCGCTACTACTTCAGTAGTCAGGAAGCAAGAGCCTTGGCACTGGTCTTCTATCAAAAGCTTGAAATCCTGGCTAAAGATAAAAACTATACCCAGGTGCCTGCTTTGATGCGCGCTTACGGTATCGACAGTGGCATTATGTGGCAGAAACTGCGCGATGCCATGCCGCTGGAGATGGCCCAGGACAATCAATAGTTGCCGATGGTCCGTTGGCACATAATAAAAAAGACCGCTATTAGCGGTCTTTTTTATTATCCAGGGTTTTCTATGACCAAAGCTGCCTAGATCAATTCGCTTCTGTCCGGGCACGAGGCCAGTACTCTTATCTCGCCATCATCTTCTTTCTGCTCCAGAGTGACATCAAAGCCCCAAAGACGGTGCAGGTGTTTGAGTACTTCCCGGCAACTGTCTGCCAGAGGGATGCCCTTGCTGGGGATATACCTCAGTGTCAGCGAGCGATCGCCATTGACCATGACATTATGAACCTGAATATTGGGTTCATTATTGGACAGGTTATATTGTGAAGACAAAATTTGCCTGATCTCCCGGTATCCCTGTTCATCATGAATGGCAGATACCGACAGATAGTTTTTGCTTTCATCATCGAGCACACCAAACAGCTTGAACTTGCGGATGATGGTGGGGGAAAGATACTGGCTGATGAAGCTTTCATCCTTGAAGTTTTCCATGGCGAAATGCAGCGTTTTCAACCAATCGCTGCCGGCGATATCCGGGAACCAATATCTATCCTCTTCTGTTGGCTGTTCGCAGATACGGCGAATGTCGCAGAACATATTGAACCCCAGGGCATAGGGGTTAATGCCGTTGTAATAAGGGCTGTTGTAGGGGGGCTGAGCCACCACATTGGTGTGACTCTGTAAAAACTCCAACATAAATCTGTCGGTAACCAGACCTTCGTCATAGAGGTGGTTGAGCAGGGTGTAATGCCAGAAGGTGGCCCAGCCCTCGTTCATCACCTGGGTCTGGCGTTGCGGGTAAAAATACTGCCCCATCTTGCGTACGATACGCACCAACTCCCGTTGCCAGGGCTCCAGCAGCGGAGCGTGCTTCTCGATAAAGTAGAGAATGTTTTCCTGTGGCTCTGACGGAAAACGTTTTTGCTGTTTGGCTTCCTCCTTGGTCTGCTGAGAGGGGATGGTGCGCCAGAGATCGTTGACCTGGGTTTGCAGATAGGCCTCGCGCTCTTTCTGGCGAGCCTGCTCTTCACGAAACGAAATTTCTGTTGGGCGCTTGTAGCGGTCGACGCCATAATTCATCAAGGCGTGGCAGGAGTCCAACAGGTTTTCCACCTCATCTATGCCATATTTACGCTCGCATTCACTGATGTATTGCTTGGCAAAGACCAGGTAATCAATGATGGAGCCGGCATCTGTCCAGGTGCGGAACAGGTAGTTGTTTTTGAAGAAACTGTTGTGGCCAAAGCAGGCGTGAGCTATCACCAAGGCTTGCATGGTGAGGGTGTTTTCCTCCATCAGATAGGCGATACAGGGGTTGGAGTTGATGACTATCTCATAGGCCAGCCCCATCTGGCCGCGCTTGTAACCCTGCTCGGTTTCGATAAAACGCTTACCGAAGGACCAGTGAGTATACCCTATGGGCATGCCTATGCTGGCGTAGGCGTCCATCATCTGCTCGGCGGTGATCACCTCTATCTGATTGGGATAGGTCCCCAGACGATAATGCTCCGCGACCCGGGCGATTTCCTTTTCATAGGTTTCCAGCAGCTCAAAAGTCCATTCAGGCCCGTCACTCAATGGCTGGCGTGTTTTCTTTTTGCTCATAATCGCTTCCCCCTAAACCGCCTGCTTCTTGAACAACTCTCTGAATACGGGATAGATATCCTCTGCCTGACGAATATGTTGTACCGCCATATTGTCGAATTGTTTTTGCAGGGTTTCATATTCACGCCAGAGCGTCTGGTGCGCCCTGTTGGTGATTTCTATGTAGCTGAAATAGCGCACTACGGGCAGCAGTTGTGTTTCGAGGATCTGATAACAGGTGGGCGAATCGTCGGCCCAGTTGTCACCATCGGATGCCTGGGCGGCATAGATATTCCATTCATTGGCCGGATAACGCTCCTGTTGAATTTCGTGCATCAGTTTCAGTGCACTGGAGACTATGGTGCCGCCCGTTTCCTGGGAGTAGAAGAACTCGTGTTCATCCACTTCTTTTGCCTGGGTATGATGACGGATATAAACGACCTCAAGATTCTTGTAAGTGCGGGTCAGAAACAGGTACAGCAATATATAAAAGCGTTTCGCCATATCCTTGGTGGCCTGATCCATGGAGCCGGAGACATCCATAAGACAGAACATCACCGCCTGACTTGTGGGCACTTCCCGCTTGGCAAAGTTGTTGTAGCGCAGATCGAAAGTGTCGATAAAGGGCACCTTGGCGATGCGCTGTTTAAGCTCTTCAATCTCCTCTTTGAGCTGCAATATCCGCTCGGCACTGGCACCCGGAGTGTTTTCCAACTCTGCCAGTTCGTTTTCCAGTTCATGCAGTCGCCGTTTCTTGTCTGCGGACATGGCGGTGCGCCGCGCCAGAGAGGATCTCAAAGAGCGGACGATATTGATATTTGAGGGTACACCATCATTGGTATAACCGGCTCGGTAAGTTTGATATTCCACCAGTTTGTTCAGGCGGTTTTTCTGCAGGTTGGGCAACTCAAGATCTTCAAACAAGAGCTCGAGGTACTCATCTTTGGAGATTTGAAATACAAAGTCATCCTGACCCTCGCCTGAGTCCGAGGCATCGCCCTTGCCGCTGCCACCACCACCGCCCTGAGGCCTGTCTATCTTGTCGCCGCGGGTAAACTGGTCGTTGCCCGGATGCACTCGCTCACGGACGCCGCCGCGACCTTGATGGAATACGGGTTCGCTGATGTCCTTGGTGGGGATACTGATTTTTTCTCCCTTGTCGACATCTGTGACGCTACGGTGAGTGACGGCATCACTGACCGCTTTTTTAATTTGTTGTTTATAGCGGTTAATAAACCGCTGACGGTTAACCGTGCTCTTTCCTTTGGCATTCAACCGCCTGTCGATAAAGTTCGCCATACGCACCTCCCAAAGCAAATACCGGGGCCCGAGAGCCCCGAAAGGGCACAGCTATGAGGACTTACGTACCCGTAAGTACCACTCGGACAACAGGCGTACCTGTTTCTTGGTGTAGCCTTTCTCCATCATACGATTGACAAAATCATCATGTTTGCGCTGATCGTCTGTGGAGGTCTTGGCGTTGAAAGAAATGACCGGCAGGAGATCTTCCGTATTTGAGAACATCTTCTTCTCTATCACGGTTCTGAGTTTCTCATAGCTGGTCCATTGCGGGTTGTTGCCATCATTATTGGCCCTGGCCCTGAGCACAAAGTTGACTATCTCATTGCGGAAGTCTTTGGGATTACTTATTCCGGCCGGCTTTTCAATTTTCTCCAATTCGGCGTTGAGTGCGGCCCGGTCAAACAGTTGGCCGGTTTCCGGGTCTCTGTATTCCTGATCCTGGATCCAGAAGTCGGCATAGGTGACATAGCGGTCGAAGATGTTCTGACCATATTCCGAATAAGATTCCAGGTAAGCGGTCTGGATCTCCTTACCGATAAACTCAACATATTTAGGGATCAGATAGCCCTTCAAAAACTCCATATATCTTTCTGCGGTATCGGAAGGGAACTGCTCTTGCTCTATCTGCCGCTCCAGCACATAGAAGAGATGCACTGGGTTGGCGGCAATTTCAGAGTGGTCGAAGTTAAAGACTTTGGAGAGGATCTTGAACGCGAAGCGGGTCGACAGTCCGTGCATCCCCTCATCGACCCCGGCATAGTCTCGATATTCCTGGTAAGACTTGGCCTTGGGATCGGTATCCTTGAGGCTTTCACCGTCATAGACCCGCATCTTGGAGTAGACGGAGGAGTTCTCCGGGGTCTTGATCCTTGAGAGCACGCTGAATTGAGCCAAGGTCTCCAGTGTGCCTGGGGCACAGGGCGCCTTGGTCAGCTCTGAATTGGCGATAAGCTTGCGGTAAATCTGGATCTCTTCCGACACGCGCAGGCAGTAGGGCACCTTAACGATATAAACACGGTCGAGGAAGGCTTCATTGTTTTTATTATTTTTAAAGCTGCTCCATTCAGACTCGTTGGAGTGAGCCAGAATAATGCCGTTAAAGGGCAGGGCCGATAAACCTTCGGTACCGTTATAGTTACCTTCCTGAGTGGCGGTCAACAGTGGGTGCAGCACCTTGATCGGCGCCTTGAACATCTCCACAAACTCCATTAAACCCTGGTTGGCACGGCACAGTGCTCCTGAATAGGAGTAGGCATCGGCATCATTCTGGGCAAAGTGCTCCAGTTGGCGAATGTCGACTTTGCCCACCAGAGAAGAGATATCCTGGTTGTTGTCATCACCTGGTTCAGTCTTGGCGATGGCAATTTGATCCAGCACCGAAGGGAATACCTTAACGACCCGGAAGCGGGAGATATCGCCGCCAAAGTCATGCAAGCGCTTGACCGCCCAGGGCGACATGATACTGCGCAGGTAACGGGTCGGGATCTGGTATTCTTCCTGCAGCAACTTGCCATCTTCCTCGGCATCAAACAGGCAGAAAGGGTGGTCGTTGACCGGACTTCTGACTCCATCGGCGCTGAGAATATAGATGGGGACTTGCTGCATCAAAGCCTTGAGCTTCTCTGCCAGCGAAGATTTACCGCCACCGACAGGTCCCAGCAGATAGAGGATCTGCTTGGATTCTTCCAGCCCTTGGGCCGAGTGTTTAAGGTAAGAGACTATCTGCTCTATGGCATCTTCCATACCGTAGAAGTCTTTAAACGCAGGATAGCGAGAGATTAAGCGGTTGGAAAATATCCGGCTCAGAACCTGATTCTTGGAAGTGTCGACCACTTCCGGCTCGCCGATGGCGATAAGCAGTCTTTCTGCTGCCGAAGCGTAGGCGCTGCGATCTTGCTTACAGATATCAAGAAACTCCTGTAATGTGTATTCTTCATCGAGTTTCTTCTCATAGCGCTGTTGGTAGTGCTCAAATATGCCCATTTTAAACCCCCTGAAACGCCAAATATGTCTGGGAAGGGAACTGTCTTTAGCAGTTGCCTACCATTAATCTTAGACACTAATTCATGCTTCATGTCAAAAAACATAAATAAAAACAAAGGCAAATAGTTGCAAAAGCAATAGTTGCACTTGTGAATTGCTGCCGGAGGGTGAGCTTGTTGATGTGCGGTCGGCTTGCGGGAGAGTGCTTATGGGCAATAAAAAGGAGCCATAAGGCTCCTTTTCAGGCACTCATGAGTATTATTAACCGGCGAAGTTTTGGTTAACAAAGTCCCAGTTCAGCAACTGCCAGAAGTGCGCCATGTAGTCAGGGCGAACGTTACGATAGTCGATGTAGTAAGCGTGCTCCCAAACGTCAACGGTCAGCAGTGGGGTCACTGAAGCATCAGTCAGCGGAGTGGCCGCGTTGCTGGTGTTAACGATAGCGACAGTGCCATCAGCCTTTTTAACCAGCCAGGTCCAGCCGCTACCAAAGTTGTTGACAGCAGACTCAGTGAACTGAGTCTTGAAGGCTTCAAAAGAACCAAAAGCAGCATTGATAGCTTCGGCTACAGCACCGGTGGCTTCGCCGCCGCCGTTAGGCGCCAGACAATTCCAGTAAAAAGTGTGGTTCCAAACTTGAGCGGCGTTGTTGAAAATACCGCCGCTGGAGGTTTTTACGATCTCTTCCAGGGTCTTGCCGGCAAATTCAGTGCCTTCGATCAGACCGTTCAGCTTAACCACGTAAGTGTTGTGGTGTTTACCGTAGTGGTATTCGATGGTTTCCTGAGAAATGTGGGGTTCCAGTGCGTTCTTGGCATATGGTAATGCAGGTAATTCGAAAGCCATTAGTATCTCTCCATGGACTTGGTTTATCATTTTCAGACTTGCTCACTGCCACCTATTGTACCGATAAAATTTGTGAAGTGAATCATTGTTTGAGTGATTGAGCAGATTGACATCATTGAAAAATCAAATGACTAAATAACCTTACAAATAGTGTGATTTTGTTCTGCGTTTCTCTCGCGTACAATAGTGAATCAAATATAGTGTCGTACTCAGGAACGTAAATGGAAACTGTTGAAAAAATTAAGCAGCAAATCGCTGAAAACCCCATCATCCTTTACATGAAAGGTTCGCCCAAATTACCCAGCTGTGGTTTTTCCTCTCAGGTGGCGCAAATCATGATCAATATCGGCGAGCAGTTCGCGTTTGTTGATATTTTGCAGCATCCTGATATCCGTGCTGAACTGCCCAAGTATGCCAATTGGCCAACGTTCCCTCAGTTGTGGGTTGAAGGTGAGCTGGTCGGTGGTTGCGATATCCTGACCGAGATGTACCAAAAAGGTGAGTTACAGACCTTGATCAAGGACACTGCTGCCAAGTACAAGCAGGATGAAGCCTAAGGTTAATTTCAGCACCTTTAAGCATTTAAAAGATGAGGCCGGATATATTCCGGCCTTTTTTCTGCCCGTTTTTGCGCGCCTATCTTCGATAGGTGTCATCATCTTAAATTACCTTTCATTTTAACAATCTACTCTGATTTTTGTTTTATTGACCATTTATCTGCCGATTAAATCCTGTTGTTTGCAGCATAAAAGACTACCAAAGCAGTTTGGGGTGCCCTCAAAATAAAACAAGATTGCAACAAATGTATTATCTGTATCGTTTTATTACTTACCAAATGTGACTGGTCTGGCTTGTTGTATATGCAATTAAGGCTTTTGCGATGATTCAAAGCAGGGAATTGTATTGAGAAAAATTTCGACTATTTACTGTGATGTATCAGTGTGGAAATAATTAAAAATGTGATGCACGTCACACTTTTTGAGATGAGCAATGTTAATTAATATTCTGGAAATTAACAAAAAATCAAAGTTTATTTTTTAACAACTCCCGGTAATTGGCTGCATATCTATTCGCTGTAGGATAGGTAGGTTCTATTTGTCATTAAATAAAACAAATGCAAAACATAAATTAAACATTTGCGGGTTTGTCAGATTAAAATCCTGTTATTGACGATGTTGAAACGAGGCGACAGTATCTTGGCAACGCCGTGTTAATAAGCGCGGTGAAAATAAAAACAAACCAGGAAGTAAGGGAGTTTAAAATGACAAGAACCAATAAGCTGACTGGCGCAGTCAGGCTGGCTCTGTTTGCTGCGGTTTCAACGGGAGCTGCATCTGTGTCTCAGATGGCTTACGCCGCAGAAGACGGTGCCAAGGTAGAACGTATCGAAGTAACAGGTTCACGTATCCAGCGTCAGGATATGGAAACCGCTTCTCCAGTGACAGTGATCAGTGCCGATGCCATTCGTGCAGAAGGCTTCACTTCTGTTGATCAACTGCTGCAGGCTCAGACCTCTATGGCCGGTGCGGCTGTAGGTTCAACCACCAACAATGGTGCCAATGGCGCGGCTCAGGTTGATCTGCGTGGTATGGGTGCTGAACGTACTCTGGTACTGCTCAATGGCCGCCGTATGGTGAACTCAGGCTCAGGTGCAGACAGTGCAGTGGACTTGAACTCAATCCCAGTAGCGATGATTGCCCGGGTAGAGATTCTTAAGGATGGCGCCTCGGCGGTATACGGCTCAGATGCTATTGCCGGTGTGGTCAACATCATCACCAAGAAAGATTTTGAAGGCTTCCAGCTGGATTTCAACGGCAGCGGAACCGATAAGGGCGACGGTGAAAACGGCGAACTGAGCCTGCTGTACGGTTTCAACACAGACAACGGCGGTAACTATACCTTTGGTGCAGCTTACTCTGACCGTCGCGGTGTTATTCAGGGCGACCGTGACTGGACCGAGCCAGGTGCCAGTTCCTTCATTCCAACCGGCTCTCTGGCTGGTATGGTTAAAGATGCCAACGGCAACTGGGTTGAGCGCAGCACAGGTTACGACTATACCCAAGACAGCTGGTTCCAGACGCCTAGTAAACGCTATAGTCTGTTTGCCAACATGATCCAGGAGCTGGGCAATGAATTGGTACTGACAGGTGATATTCTGTACACCAAGCGTAAGTCAGATCAGCAAATGGCCGCTCAGCCTGCCGATATTATGCTGGGTGTTTGTGGCCAAACAGGGATAGATCCTGACCGTTGTATCACCCTGGATCAGTCCATGCTGGACGCCGGCATCAAGGCCGATAAAACCGGCCGTGTTAACTACCGTCGCCGTACCAATGATGTAGGCCCTCGTATCTACAACCAGGACATCGATACTCTGCGCGCCTCGATTGGCCTGCAGGGCACACTCGATGTCAACACAGGTATGACTTGGGATCTTTCCTACACTTATGGCAAAAACAAGGCCGATACCTGGGTTGAAAACTCCATCAATGCCAAGAAGATGGAAAACTCTGTCTACAACAATCTGGATGCCTGGCTTAGTGGTGCCCCGCTGACTCAAGAGATCATCAATGACATCGGTTTCACCGAGCGCAATGATGGTGGTAACGAACAACACGTGGTTGCCGGCGTATTGAGTGGTGAGCTGTTTGATCTGAGTGCCGGTCCTGTCAGCTTCGCTATCGGTGCCGAATACCGTTACGACAGTGGTTACTTTAACCCAGATCCTGTGATTGTTGCCGGTGACGGTACTGCCGCCCAGCAAGACCCAACTGATGGTAATTACGACGTTATCTCTATCTATCAGGAAGTCAGTGTACCTTTCACTGAAAAACTGACCGGTGAATTTGCCCTGCGTTTCGATGACTACTCAACTTTCGGCAAGGCAACGACCTGGAAGATAGGTCTGACCTATGAAGCCACAGATGATTTGATGCTGCGCGCCGTGGCGGCTACCGGTTTCCGGGCGCCAAACGTCAGCGAACTCTACGGTGGTAATACAGGGTCTTATGACTATCTGGATGATCCATGGGGTAATGAACAAGATCCACAGATCCTGGTTAACTACACTTCAGATCCGGATCTGAAACCGGAAGAGTCTGAGTCTTACACTGCCGGTCTGGTATACTCGCCACGCTTTATCGATGGCATGTCTCTGACACTGGACTATTGGCGCTTCCGGGTGACCAATGCCATTACCCGTCTGGATGCCCAGAAAGGTCTGAATGACTGTCACGCCGGTAACCAGGTTGCCTGTGATACCTTCAAGATCACTATGGATGGCGATCTGTCCAACTTCACCAACCCTCTGACCAATGTGGGTAGCCAGAATACCAGTGGTATCGATTTCAACCTGGCTTACAGCTTTGAAGGTCTGGGGCTGGATTGGAAAATCAACAACGATCTGACCTATCTGCTGGAGTTTGAGCAGGATGGCGTTGCCTATGACGGTACTATCGATGGTAACTTTGGTGCTTATGCAGAAGTTCGTAACAACTTCAGTATTCAGGCAAGTCGTGGCGATTGGAGCTTGATGTATTACAACCGTTATATAGGTAAGATGGATGACATCTATACTGATTACGATCAGAATGATAAACCGTTCACTGCGGTTGCAAAGGCTGATGCTGTAATGTACCACAACATTGTCGGTACTTATCACTTCACGGATGGCTTCACAGCTTCACTGGGTGTTAAGAACTTAACTGATGAAGAACCTTCATTTGTGTCCAATGGTAGTGATGCGGGTACGGTACCTGAAGTCTATGACACTATCGGTCGTCAAATCTACGGTGGTGTGACTTACAAGTTCTAAGCCATATCATGGAATGAAAAAAAGCGCCTTCGGGCGCTTTTTTAATGTCTGATGGTTTAACCCAGGCCGTGCTCAGCCGAGCTCATTTGAATGAGCTCGATTTTGTAACCGTCAGGATCTTCAACAAAAGCGATTTCAGTGGTTCCGCCGGCAACAGGGCCTGGAGCACGGATAACCTTGCCACCGGCGGCGCTGATGGCTTCACAACGGGCGTAGATATCTTCTTCGCCTATGGCAATATGTCCAAAGGCATTACCCATATCATATTGCTCTGTTCCCCAGTTGTAGGTGAGCTCTATGACTGCCTGGCCGGTTGATTCTTCGCCGTAGCCGACGAAGGCGAGGGTATATTTATATTCAGGGTTTTCCGATTGACGCAGCAGCTTCATTCCCATGATTTCTGTATAGAAGTGGATGCTGCGTTCAAGGTTACCGACCCTGAGCATGGTATGGAGAACTTGTGACATTGCTACCTCTTTTGGTTCTATAACGGAAACCCAGTTGAGCTTCCGTAGCGTGGATATTCAAGCGAGATCCGGGGAGGTGAGAATCACTCTCAAATAGAGTGGTTCCGGCCGCCGTTAACTTGATAGCCAGTTCACAAATCCATGAAATAAACATGGTATTTGTGTCTGCTTCATTAATAATGGTGTCAACCCTATCTTAGCTGGATGCAGGAGACAAGCATGACTACAGAATTGAAAATGGCTATTGGATCTACCTTGGTAATTGCAATCGTTTTCGCCGCTATGATTGTACAGATTTTTTGATTGGCGCTGAGCAAGAATATGTAAGCCAATGCCGCCTTAGGGCGGCATTGTCGTTTCTGGATTAATCTTCCGGATAGATTTTTTCTTTGAATTCACACAGATCTTCAATAAGACAACTGCCGCAGCGGGGCTTTCTGGCGATGCAGGTGTAGCGCCCGTGAAGAATAAGCCAGTGGTGAACGTCAACTTTGAACTCGGCCGGCACCACTTTGAGCAGTTTATCTTCCACTTCCTGCACATTTTTCCCCGGCGCAAAGCGTGTGCGGTTGCTGACCCGGAATATATGGGTGTCCACAGCTATGGTTGGCCAACCAAAGGCGGTGTTGAGCACCACATTGGCGGTCTTGCGACCAACCCCGGGCAGTGACTCCAGCGCCTCGCGGTTTTCGGGGACTTCGCCGTTGTACTTCTCTACAAGGATCTTGGACAGTGCCACCACATTGATGGCCTTATTGTTATAAAGCCCTATGGTCTTGATATATTCCTTCAGCCCTTCAACCCCGAGTTCGGCAATCGCCTGTGGGGTATTGGCCACCGGAAACAGCTTGTCAGTGGCCTTGTTGACGCTGACATCGGTTGCCTGCGCCGAAAGCGTTACCGCAACCAGTAATTCAAAAGGGCTGGAATAATTCAGCTCTGTCTGGGGATGAGGATTGTTGTCCCGCAGGCGTTCGAGTATCGCCCGTCTCTTGTCTTTGTTCACTCAATAACCTCAGTTGACTTTGGTAATCCTGGCGCGCTCCACAGGGGCAGTTTGCACTCTGGGTTGGCGCTCAGCGAGTTTATTGTCGATCACGTTTTTCAGCGCAATCAGCAAACCCATTCCCAAAAAGGCGCCGGGCGGTAACATGGCCAGTAGGAAGGGAGTGTCTACTTGCCAGACTTCAATGCGCAGGCTCGCAGCCCAAGGTCCCAGCAGCTGCTCTGCACCGTCAAATAGGGTACCTTGCCCTAGTATTTCCCTGCTTCCACCGAGCACCATCAATACCAAGGTAAAGCCAATACCCATCATTAAGCCATCAAAGGCGGCGCTCATTGGTGAGTTGCGTGAGGCAAAGGCTTCGGCGCGGCCTATGATGACACAGTTGGTCACTATGAGTGGCAGGAAAATACCGAGCGAAACGTATAGGCCATAGGCGTATGCGTTAACCAGCAATTGTACGGCAGTCACCAGTGCGGCAATAATCATTACGAATACGGGAATGCGGATCTCTTTGGGCACAAAATTGCGCACCAGGGATACAGTGGTGTTGGAACCTATCAACACCAACGCAGTTGCGAGCCCAAGCCCCAAGGCGTTGGTAAAGGTGGAGGTCACTGCCAGCAGGGGACAGAGTCCCAACATCTGCACCAGTCCGGGGTTATTTTTCCACAAGCCTTGCCAGGCGATATCGCGATATAAACTCATTGGCTTGCCTCACATGTCTGTGATTGCGAAAAGAGGGTCTGCTTATTGGCTTCAAAGAAGGCCAGGGTGTTTCTCATCGACTTGACGTAGGCCCTGGGGGTAATGGTCGCCCCGGTAAACTGGTCGATTTCACCGCCGTCTTTTTTCACATACCAGGCCTTGTCATCACTGCCTTGAAGCTTTTTGCCGATAAAGCCGTCCACCCAATCAGATTTCTTGCGCTCAATCTTGTCACCCAGCCCAGGGGTTTCCTGATGCGACAGCGTGCGAACACCAAGCACAGTGCCATCTGTCTTGATACCTATGATCAAGCGTATTTCACCATTGTAGCCATCCGGCGCTATGGTTTCGATGGCAATAGCGACCGGCTGGGCATCTTGGGTGGCGATATAAGCCGGCATGGGCTGAGTTGTGCCCAGGGCGTCTTTATCCTGCAATAGAATGCAGCTTTCCTCGAGCGGATTGTCGTGCAGTTCATTGGGAATGATCTGCTCCAGGGTGCGCCTGAGCTCCAACTTTTGCTGCGCCAGGATCGCATCTCGGGTACTGTCATTGACAACCGCCACCACCGCGGTACATATCAGGGCAAACAGGCCCAAAAGCAGACCATTTTTCAACATGGATTTTTGCACTGTCTATCTCTCTTGCTATCAATGTCCGGCGCGATGGCCATAGGCTCGGGGTTTGACATAGTAGTCGATCAAAGGGGCGCACAGGTTGGCCAGTAACACCGCAAAAGCAAAGGCGTCAGGGTAACCCCCAAAGCTTCTGATAAGGTACACCATCAAGCCGATAAGGGCGCCGAAGATCAATCGGCCCCGATTGCTGGCCGGCGCGGTTACAGGATCCGTGGCGATAAAGAAAGCAGCCAGCATGGTGGCGCCACTAAACAGGTGAATAAGCGGGCTGACATGGGTATCTGGCCCAAGCGCATAGGCAAAGCCGCTGCAGATAAACAGCGAGGCCAGTACACCGACACTGATATGCCAGCGGATAAGCTTCATCTTCAATAGCACCAGACCACCGCACAGGTAGGCCAGGTTGACCCAAAACCAGCCACTGGTAATAGTGCCGGCAAAAATTGGTTTTTGCAGGCTCTCGGTAGTGGTCATTCCCATAGATAGATCCGTTTTCAGCGTATCGAGTGGTGTCGCCATGGTGACGCCATCGATACCGAGCTGGAAGTACTCGGCAACGCTGCCTTGGCTGGCGCCGAAAATCACCTGCAAACTGGTGAGAAAGTCCGGAGAGTGTTGGGCAACAGTCGCCGGTGCGACCCAACTGGTCATCTGTACCGGGAAGGCCACCAACAGCAGTACATAGGCGGCCATGGCCGGGTTGAACAGGTTGTTTCCCAAACCGCCATACAGCTGTTTGACCATGATGATGGCAAAACTTGTGCCTATCACCACCATCCACCAAGGGGCGAGTGGCGGTACGGCAATACCGATAAGAACTGCTGTCAGAGCCGCGCTGTTATCCGACAGCGTCGAAAGTACCTTGCGCTTACGCAACCTGAGGATGGCGGCCTCTGAAATCAAAGCAACCATCACGGCCAGCAGTACCTGAATAAGGCTGCCCCAACCAAAAAATACACACTGCACTACCAGGCCGGGCAGGGCGCAGAGCAGCACCCTTTGCATCACAGTGCTGGTTTGCAGCGGCCGGCTGACATGGGGTGAGGAGGCTATTTTAAACGCCATATCAATCTTTCTCCTGTGCGCTGAGCGCCTTCTCTTTGGCCTTTTGTTTGGCTTTGGCTACTGCCCTGGCAATACGCGCCTGTTTACTGTCATCAGACGGAGTATTATCCGCGGACGTGGGCTCGGTAGCGGTTGTCGACTCGATTGTAGGCCGACTTTCAGCCGAAACAGGCGTATTTGCTGCGCAGTTGTCCTGTGGTTGTTCACTTGCCGCCGCGGCTTTCTTGGCCTTGGCTTTGGCAACCGCTGCCGCGATACGAGCCTGCTTGCTGTCATCGCTTGTGGCTTGTTTTGCTGCTTGGCTTGCGACTTGGTTTACTTCGGCGGCTTGCGCTTGTTCCCCACCAAAATCAGCGGCTGGCCTTGACTCAGATGCCGCCGCGGCTTTCTTGGCCTTGGCTTTGGCAACCGCTGCCGCGATACGAGCCTGCTTGCTGTCATCGCTTGTAGCTTGTTTTGCTGCTTGGCTTGCGACTTGGTTTACTTCGGCACCTTGTGCTGATCCTCCGTCGAAATCCGTTGCTGGCGTTGACTCAGATGCAGCCGCGGCTTTCTTGGCCTTGGCTCTGGCAACCGCTGCCGCGATACGAGCCTGCTTGCTATCTTCGCTTACGGTTTGGCTTGCTTCGTCGGCTGTCGCTTGAGTGGCGCAAGTGCTAGTTTCGGCCTGCCCTGAGGCTGCAGCGGCCTTTTTCGCCTTGGCGCGGGCGATAGCGGCTGCGACCTGAGCTTTCTTGTCCGAGCCAGGGGTTGTGCCTTCAGCTGCATTATCTGTAGTCGTATCAGCAACTTCTTCAGCAGGAACCGTGCCTTGTGCAGCGGCCTTTTTGGCCTTGGCCCTGGCAATCGCTGCCGCGACATCGCTCTTTCTCTTGTCCACCTTTGGCTGGATAACTGCCGAGTCGGCAGTTTCGACAGCTTTTTCTACCGGGCTTTCGGTGGCCACTACAGAGGCTTCAGCGGCTTTTTTCGCCTTAATCCTGGCCATGGCTTCGGCAACGGCGTCTTTCTCACCACTGCCCATGGCGGCGCGGCGCTTATCGGCTGCGGCCTTGGCTTTGGCTTCCCGGGCCTGTTTCTCGGCCTCCAGCCGTTTGAGCCTGGCATCGAATCTTTGCTTGGCCTGCTCGGCCAGCTGTTTCTCTTCGTGATTACGCTTAATGGCCGCCTTGGCAACTCGGTAATACTCCACCAGAGGAATATCCGATGGACAAACATAACTACAGCAGCCACATTCGATGCAGTCTCTGAGGTTGTAGGCGCTGGCCTTGTCATATTCTTCGGCTTTACTGTGCCAGTAGAGTTGCTGGGGCAATAGAGATGCCGGGCACACCTGAGCGCATTCACCGCAGCGAATGCAGGCCTTTTCCTCGGCTGGAGGGCTGATCTCGCTGGCAGATGGCACCAGAATACAGTTACTGCCTTTGAGCAGCGGCACCTTGATAAGGGGTAAGGTGTGGCCCATCATGGGGCCGCCTATGATGACGGTATCCTGACCGCTGGGGGTGAAGCCACTTTGCTCAAGTATATGGGCTATCGGCGTGCCCAGTGGCACCCAGTAATTACCCGGCTTTGGAATATTGCCGCCGGTCACTGTGACGACCCGCTCTATGAGAGGCTTACCCAGGCAAACGGCTTCACGAATGGCGAAGGCGGTGCCTACGTTGTGCACTACTATCCCAAGTTGCGCCGGAATGGCGCCGGAAGGCACTTCCTGCCCGGTAATGATCTGGATCAACTGCTTTTCACCGCCGGAAGGGTATTTGGTCGGGATCACAGTGATCCTGATACTTCCCTTCGGCAGGTGGCAGCTATCAAGCGCCTGCTGCATCGCCTGTACGGCTTCGGGCTTGTTATCCTCAATGGCGATAATTACCCGTTTGGGATTTAGCAGTCCGTGAACAATTTCAATACCATCCAGAATTTCCCTGGCGTGTTCGCGCATCAATCTGTCATCGGCGCTGATATAAGGCTCGCATTCCACGCCGTTGATCAACAGTAGTTCAATCTCACTGGCGGGGTTGAGTTTGATGTGAGCCGGAAACATGGCGCCGCCCAATCCGGCTATCCCGGCCTGGCGAATGCGGCTGAGGATCTGCTCGCGGCTCAATGCTGCGAGGTCTTGCCGATCAAAATCTATGGCTTGATCCTGGCCATCGGCTTCCAGCACACAGGTCAATACCGGCAGGGCAGAAGGGTGGTTGCTCGGTCTTTGCTCTATGGCGCGAATGATGCCTGAGGTGGGGGCATGCACCGCCAGATACATGGCGCTCAGTCCGCGGGTCAGCGCTTGGCCCTTGAGCACTCTGTCGCCGACTTTGACTTCGAGCACGGCGCTGTCACCAACCTGAGGTACGGGCAATAAGAATTCACTGGCAAGCGGTAGACGCCCAATAGGGCTGCCATTGGAGAGGTCTTTCATCTGCGGCGGATGAATTCCGCCGGTCAGGCGCCACTGAGTTCCTTTATCCAACTGTTCGAGTAATGTCAGCACGGCTTGTCCTCTTCCACCAACTTCACTGGAATTGCGTTAAGCTGCCAGTCCCAGGTTTTCAGATCCTGTTTCACCGGGATCATATCGATACAATCCACGGGGCAGGGTTCAACACAGAGATCGCAGCCGGTGCAGTTGCTGGTCAGGACTGTGTGCATCAGCTTGCCCGTTCCTATAATGGCGTCTACCGGACAGGCCTGAATACACTTGGTACAGCCGATACATTCCTCTTCACGAATGTAGGCGACCTTTTTGACCTGGGTTTCAACACTGGCATCGAGAGGCTCGGGATCGACCCCCATAAGATCGGCCAGTTTCTCCATGGTGGCGGTACCGCCCGGTGGGCAGCGATTGATCTTCTCGCCGTTGGCTATGGCCTCGGCGTAGGGGCGGCAACCAGGGTAGCCGCATTGACCACACTGGGTTTGTGGCAACAGGGCTTCGACCTGATCCACTATCGGATTGCCCTGAACTTTAAACTTCTCGGCGGCGAAGCCGAGTAAAACGCCGAATACCAGCGCCAGCAGAGACAATAAAATGACTGCAATTAGCATGGAAGACATAACTCTATTTGACTAAACCGGTAAAGCCCATGAAGGCCAGCGACATCAGGCCGGCGGTGATCATGGCGATGGCACTGCCTTTGAAAGGCGCTGGGACATCGGCCGCTGCCAGACGTTCGCGCATCGCCGAAAACAGGATAAGCACCAGTGAAAACCCGGCGGCAGCGCCAAAACCATAGATGGCACTCTGCATAAAATCGTGGTTTTCATTGATGTTCAGCAGGGCTACACCCAACACGGCACAGTTGGTGGTGATAAGCGGCAGGTAGATTCCCAGCGCCCTATGCAGAGTCGCACTGGTTTTCTGTACCACCATTTCGGTGAACTGTACCACCACGGCGATAACCAGAATAAAGCTCATGGTGCGCAGGTAGCCCAGATCGAATGGCAGCAGCAGATACTGGTTGACCAGATAGCTGAGAATGGCTGCCAAGGTCATGACAAAGGTGGTTGCCATGGACATACCTATGGCAGATTCCAGCTTGCTGGACACCCCCATAAACGGGCATAAGCCAAGGAATTTCACTAATACAAAATTGTTGACCAGCACAGTGCCAATCAACAACAGGAGATACTCACTCATCTCATTACAGGCGTTGTGATTTCTTAGCGGTTATTATCAGTGTTTCAGTGGTCATAAACAACATATAGAAAGCAGGGTTTACCTTCTTTGCGCCCGTATTTGGCCATAAATGGCATTAATTTCTGTTCATTTCGGCGGGATCCAACTGTTGTGGCTTGGCGATGTAGAAGCCCTGCATGCCATCGACCAGCAATTTCTCCACCACCATCTTCTCTTCCTGACGCTCGATGCCGCAGGCTATCACCCTGACACCACTGCGACGGGCCACATCGACCAACATACGGACAAAGAACTGGTTATTGGTGTCTTCATCTATGGCCTGGGTATAGCTGGGATCCAGTTTGATATAGTCGGGGCGCACCTCTCGGAAGAATTTGAATGAGGTAAAGCCCATGCCGAAGCGTTCTACCGATACCCTGCAGCCGACGCTGTGCATGGCGCGAACGAACTTGTGACTGGCGGCCAGATTGCCCTGCATACCTGCTTCATTGATCTCAAACACCAGCCTTGAGGCCAATCTCGGGTGTTTGGAGAGCAGATCTCGGGCCCAGGCTATAAAGTTTTCTTTGGAGGCTGAACCCGGGCTCAGATTGACACCGATATTACCGCTGAGGCTTGGCAGGCTCTGCAGTAGTTTCAAGGCGCTGAGCAGTACCAGTTTATCCAGTTCCTGACTCATGCCGTGACGTTCGGCCATGGCGATCACCGTGGCTGTAGGTAGAAACTTGCCTTCACTGTTGTAAAAGCGTGCCAACAACTCCCGGTAGCCATCTACCTCGCTGCGACAGGGCTGAATGGGTTGCTGGTAAAACTTGAGCGCCCGGCGCTTCAGCAAGTCTTCAATGGCCAGTTTCCAGCGGTTATCCCCGAGTTTTTCATCCAGCATATTCTTATCCTGGAACTGCACCGCATTAGGGCCCAAGGTTTGCGCCACGTTGGCGGCGGTATCGGCCATGGCGAGAATACCCATGGGATCTTTGTCGCTGGCGTAGGCTACTATACCTGTATGGGCAATGGAGTCTGTTTGCAGTTCTGCTTGATACTCTTCCAGCTCACGCTTGAGTTGGGTGGCAAAGGTTTGCGCGTCTTTCAGCACAATTGAGGGGATAAAGATGGCGAAATCAGTGCTGGCAATACGAAAGCTTTCGCTGTTTTTGTAGCCCTGAAGTGCCCGGCGAATACAAACCGCGACACGGGCAAGATAGTCATCGCCGCCCTGACGGCCGTGCAAGTGATTGATATGACCAAGCTCAGTGGCTTTTACCAGGATTAACACTCCAATTTGTGATTTGCCGGAAAGAGACAGTTGCTGCAGTTTTTCGGTGAAGTGCTGGCGGGTGCCAAAGCCGGTTACCGGATCTTCATAGGCGAGCTTCTTCAGTGCCAGATTTTCCGACTCAAGTTTGTCAAACTGCTGCTTGAACAACTGCCGACTTTGCTCCAATGCTTGCCCCAAGGGCTTGAGTTCACCCCGAAAGCGGCTCTGTGCCAGAGAATCAAACTGGCCTTGGGACATCTTGGTTAAATACTCTGCCGCATATTTGAGGACGCGTTTATGACGACCCATCATCAAGGCAAAGATTAGCGCCAGGGCCAGATAAAGAGGCAGTAAGCGTAATCCTGCGAGCCAGAGTGTATGGATCCCTTGATCTCTAAGAGGGCTGAGGTCGGGCTTAAGTAAAATCCGCCCGGAAGCGAAGCGGTATCGGGATTCGAGTTGCAACGGCAACAGATAATATTGCCAGTTCATCTCAGGCAGGAAACTGCCTCTGGTAAGATTATTTTGGCCGTCGGCGTCATCTGTATATTGGAAAAACTGCAGCGGCGCAGTGTCCTGCAGCTGCCGGTAAAGGATTGCGGCATCATCTGCGTCCTGGGCTTGCTCCTGCGCTTGTTGTAATCGCTGCAACAGGGCATTACCTTCCTGCTCCAGAATCTGCCGCTCCTGCTGTAGCAGCACCATGCCGGTAGCCAGAAACCCCAATAATAGTAACAGTTGAAAAAAGCGCGAAATGCCCATCTTTATCTGAGTTCAGACCAATGTCGAGACGATTGTCGAAATTGTATACGTATTTGTTATAAATACAAAACGCAGAAAGAGGTGAGGTGGCTCCCCTGACTGGACTCGAACCAGTGACATACGGATTAACAGTCCGCCGTTCTACCAACTGAACTACAGGGGAATAGAATATGATGCTGAGCGAAAATCGAAGTGGCTCCCCTGACTGGACTTGAACCAGTGACATACGGATTAACAGTCCGCCGTTCTACCGACTGAACTACAGGGGAACAGATTTC